>JBILCQ010000274.1:0-3312 GCA_044353065.1 Flavobacteriales bacterium
GACCGTTCGATCGGTCAGATAAAAGTGCTCGGTAAAAGGAATAAAACACGCTATGTGCCGTTGGGCAAACAAATGATGGGAAAAATAGACGACTATATCAGCCTCCGCAATGAGCGATTTCGCCAACCCACATTCGAAAGTCTCGTCGTAACTGATAAAGGCCAAAAAGTGACTAAATCTCTTGTTTATCTCAAGGTTAAATTTTACCTTTCGCAGGTAACAACGATTCAGAGGAAAAGTCCTCATGTACTTCGACACACATTCGCAACTCATATGCTGAATAACGGAGCTGAATTAAACGTCATCAAAGAGATTCTCGGTCATTCGAGCTTGGCTGCGACGCAGGTATACACGCACAATAGTATTGAGAAATTAAAAAGCATCCATTCCCGGATGCACCCCAGAAATAATTGAAGTTAAACCCTTAAAAACGTTTTGAATTATGCAAGTACAAGTTCAAAGTATTCACTTCGATGCCGACATCAAACTGATTCGCTTCATTGAAGAAAAGGTCAACAAACTCTCTGTATTCCACGACCGAATTATCAAAGGCGAAGTATTCCTTCGACTCGATAAGTCGGATGTGAACGAAAACAAAATTGCCGAAGTGAAACTTTCTATTCCCGGAAAAGAATTATTTGCCAAGAAGCAATGCAAGTCGTTCGAAGAAGCTACTGATTTTGCCGTAAGCGCCTTGCGCCGTCAAATCGACAAACACCGAACGAAGCAAAGTTGATTCATCGGATTTTCAGATAATAGAAAGGGCTGTCGATTACGACAGCCCTTTTTTCTTGTATTCCAGGAACCCGCAAAGAGGCATCAGTCATTTCGTTCAAACGCTTCAATGATGCGCTTTACCAGCTTGTGGCGCACCACATCGGCCCCGGTCAGTTCAATGACAGAGATTCCTTCTATGTTTCGCACCAAATCAACCGAGCGCAACAATCCGCTTGGCTGATTGCGCGGTAAATCGACCTGTGTTGCATCACCCGTAATAATGAATTTCGCATCGCGGCCCATGCGCGTGAGGAACATTTTCATCTGAGCCACGGTGGCGTTTTGAGCTTCATCCAATATCACAAAGGCCTTGTCGAGCGTGCGTCCGCGCATGAATGCCAACGGCGCAATTTCGATTGTGTTTTTCTCGATGTAATCTGCCAGCTTCTCATAGGGAATCATGTCCATGAGCGCATCATACAAGGGTTGCATGTAAGGATCGAGTTTCTCTTTGAGATCGCCGGGTAAAAAACCAAGGTTCTCTCCTGCTTCCACCGCCGGGCGAGTCAATATGATTCGTTTCACTTGCTTTTCCTTCAATGCCCGAACTGCCAGCGCAACAGCGGTATACGTTTTTCCAGAACCCGCAGGTCCGATGGCAAACACCATATCGTTTGCGTCACAGGCCTCCACCATTCGTTTCTGGTTGGCTGTGCGCGCCACTACTTTGTGCCCGCCGGGACCAAATACCAGCACATCTTCAGCCCCCGTAAAATGCTTGCCCGTGGTCACTTCTACATGACCATCGAGAATATTCTCCAGCGTATTCAAAGCAAGCGAACTGTACTTTTCGATGTGGGCAAAAATCTGCTCAAGCGATAGCTCAAAGCGATCAATTTCTTCATCCTCTCCATTCACCCGAATGGTATTGCCGCGAGCGACGACCTTCAACTTGGGAAAGCGACTTTGAATGAATTTAAACTTGGTATTGGTTGGACCGAAAAACTCCAATGGGTCGATATCGGGCAGGATGATTTCTTTCTCTGTCAAGCGTTAATTCCTTTATTGATAAGTTCTAAATCGGGTGTGAATTTTCCCTCAAAAGTAGATGGATTTTTGTTGCAGTGGGAATAATTACGTTAACATCTGATTTGGGCCATCGCGACTTTTACGTGGCTGCTGTAAAGGCATCCCTGCTTTCGCAGGCGCCACAGGCAACCATTGTGGATATTAGCCATGAGGTCCGATCATTCGATATCAACGCTGCCTCGTTTCTGTTGAGAAACGTATGGTCGCATTTCCCACTGGGCACCGTGCACGTAATTGGCGTGAATCCCGATTTAAGTTCACGCACTCCCCATGTCGCTATTCACTACATGGGGCATTACTTCGTAGGTGCCGACAATGGGATTTTTGCCCTTTTGTTCGATCAAGAACCGGAGGACATTTTTGAAATTACACTCCCGCAAGGACATGACTGGACCTTTCCGATGAAAGGTGTTTTTGCTACGGCTGCCGCTCACCTTTCGCGGGGTGGCTCCATCGAGTTTCTTGGAACTCGCGTGCACTCCTACAATCAGGCAATGCTTCCTGCCCCCATGTTGGAAGGTGATACATTAAAGGGCCATGTCGAATACATCGATCACTATGGCAACGTGTATTGTAATGTTTCGAAAGTCCTTTTCGAGCAAGTGCGCAAGAATCGCAAATACAATATTCTGTTCAAGCGCATTGGATTTGCGATATCCAAGATTAGCAACTACTACTCAGATGTGGTTGAAGGAGAGCGCCTGGCCATGTGGTCCGCTGGTGGACATCTAATGATTGCTATCAACGGCGGAACAACCACGCATGGAGGTGGTGCAGCTGAGCTTTTTGGTCTTCAGGTAGACGATATAATACGCATAGAATTTCATGGTGAACCGTATAGTGAAGATGACTTTCCGGATTGATTGCACGGAAGAGTTTCTGCTGATTTTTGAAGAGTACCAATCGCGCATTCGTGCCGCTGAGGGCTGCACTGAACTGCACTTGCTCCGCGACACTTCCGACCCACGCGTCTTTTTCACCTATTCACAATGGGAAAGCGACTTGTATATCGAAAACTATAGGCATTCAGAAACATTCGCCGCCGTGTGGCCTCGTGTCAAAGTCCTATTTGCCGAACCCGCACAAGCATGGTCAACACAAGCTCTTGTTTCTTTATAAATTGACTTTAGCGATGAGCACTCATCGGCGGAGAAAACCCTTCGCCCGTTACACATTTCATAGCGAAATGAACGCGGTGCCAATTCATCGACAGATAGTATCTTTGCCGCTCATTTTTCATAAAGCTCATGTTTGAAAATTTAACCGAGAAATTTGACCGCGCGTTTAAGATTCTGAAGGGTGAAGGTAAAATCACCGAAATCAACGTTGCCGAAACACTGAAAGAAGTTCGTCGTGCACTGCTGGATGCCGACGTCAATTATAAAACCGCGAAGGACTTTACAGAACGAGTAAAGGAAAAAGCACTCGGACAACAAGTGCTTACTGCCGTTAAGCCAGGCGAATTGCTCGTGAAAATCACGCACGATGAGTTGAAGGAACTCATGG
>JBILCQ010000050.1:0-11313 GCA_044353065.1 Flavobacteriales bacterium
TGTGCTCCTTCACCAATGTCCCACGAGTCGAGGTGGCCGCCTACCGTGATGTACTCGTCCGGAAATTCGGTGCCTCGAATTTCTGCAACGACATTGGCTTGCATGGTCCGCTCGAACGCCTCACAACTGAGCTGCAGGTTGAATTCAAGGCGTGGATTGTTTTTTAAATCCTGGCTTAGCTGGCGAGCAGCAACAGCACTCAATGCAGCGGCCGGAATGCGTTTAACGCCTTCCTCGTAATTGGTTGCCCCTGTGTGCGGAAAATTGTCGTCGGCCAAAGTAAGCGAGCGAATGAGGCAAGCTACAGCTCCCAATTTCGCTGCTTCGCTCGGGCCCTGGCCGCGAATGGGGTAGCCGCCTCCATAGGCAGCCCCTGTATTGATGAGCGTTGCATCAAGTGGCTTGTTGAAGAACACAATTTTGCCGCGGACCTTGTCTTCGCCCAATGCCTTCAATTCATCGAAGCTCTTCACTTCTACTACTTCAGCTGTAATGCGTTTCCCTTCAGTACCCACAGAACCGCCCAGCGCAGTGAGCGCAACATCCTTCGATTGTCCGGACAGCGTATACCCGCCATATTCATAACCACCGCGCGTCCAATGCGGAACCTCTACAGGCATGAGGAATACATGGTCGGCAGCTGATTGTTCGAGTGTAGCTTTTCCCCACGCAATGGCTTTTTGCGCACTTTCTGAACCCGCAAGCCGGTGACCGATACTCTTGCACAGATAACGCAAATTCTCGTAGCATTCTCCATGCAGCATTACCTCGTTGTATATGGAGGCTATCCATAAAGAATCGGATGATGGTTGTTGAACTTGAGCTTGGGAAAATGCAGAGCTGGCAAAAATGACAATAATGGTAGTTAACTTTTTCATTGCATGAAGGAGCCGTTGTTGATATCGATACCCTGACCGGTTATGGAAGTTTGCTGATTCGAAAATAGGAATGCTACCATGGCTGCGATTTCCTTTGGCTGAGAAATACGGCCGAGGGGTACGTAGCTCATTTGTCGCTCAAATTCCGCATCGTAGGAATCTCCGCCACGGTCGGCTAGCTTTTGAATGCCGGCCTTTGCCATTTCTGTTTCCACCCAGCCCGGGCAAAGCGCATTTACCAAAATGTGCTCACTGGCGAGTTGAACCGAAAGCGACCGGGTAAGACCTAATAAACCAGTTTTGGCCGTGCAGTATCCGGTATAGTTGGGCACACCAAATCGTGCGAGACAAGAGGAAGTAATGACGATGTGCTTGAAGGTGTCTGTCGATTTACGGATATAAGGCAACAGCTCCATGATGGTCACGTATGTTCCTGTCAGATTTATGCTGATGATTTCCTCCCAGCGATCGTTCGGGCCATAATGATTTTCGCCGCCTACACCTGCATTAGCGAAGACTCCGCACAGGTTAGTATGGTCATGGAAATGTGATGCAATTGTTTCTTTCCAAGCTGATGCATCGCGCATATCGAAGGGCGCAATGGCATGGTTTGATGAATGATTTAGCAATGAGAGTGTTTCTTCCAACGCCGCTTTCGTGCGCCCTACAAGCAACAATTTCACATCGGGGTTTTGAGAGAGCAACTCAGCGGTGGCTCTTCCCATTCCGGAACCCGCTCCGGTTATGACATACGTTTTTTTCATAGGTAGTTTCGAATGGCCAAAGTACAGGGGAGAGAACAATCTTCAGCTCTTTCGGTTGCGCACCTTTTCCATGATTGTCGAAACAACCACACGCTTAGCTTTGCATGCCAATCCAATTATGAAGTACAGTTTGAGTGAAATAACGGAAGTCATCCGAAATCGAAGAAGCATTGCCCCCGAGAAGTTCTCGGCCAGAAAGGTGCATCGCGAGCAAATTGAGCTCATGCTTAACAATGCTATTTGGGCCCCTACCCACGGCCTCACGCAGCCCTGGCGCTTCCGCGTTTTTTTAGGCGATGGCATGGAATCCATCCGCCAATTCATTCCCGAGCTTTATCGGAAAACAACGCCAACGGAAAAATTCAATCAGGCGAAATACGACCGCATGGCGCTTCGACTGCAGCGAGCATCGGCTGTTATTGCTCTCTGCATGCAACGTGACCCGCACGGTAAGATTGATGAATTGGAAGAGATTGAGGCAGTTGCTTGTGCCAATCAAAATTTGATGCTGACAGCAACGGCCTATGGGCTAGGAACTTTTTGGTCAACTCCGAAATTATTGAACCACCCGGAGTGTCATGAATTTCTGCATCTAAAGGAAGGAGATCGCTGTCTTGGGTTGGTCTATGTGGGCTATCCTGAGGGAGAATGGCCTGAGCAACACAGAAGGCCGCTGGAGTATGTCACTTCTTGGATTGATACTAAATCGTGACAAGCAAACGATTAACATATCTGATTGCAGCAATCTTTTGTTGCATTGCGGCTTCCCTCGATGCACAGGTAAACGTGACTACTCTCGGCATTCAGCTAAAGCCCATGATACCGAGTAAATATTTCGGCACTGGAACCGAGAATGCCGAAATTGAAGACTTGAAGGTGAACTTCGAACCCAACCCGGGGCTCAACTTCGGAATGGTTGTGCGTCGAGGCCTCTCTCGCAACTGGAGCTTAGAATCGGGTATCTGCATGGTGCAACGCAATTTTACTTTGTCATACAACCATCCCGAACTTCCGGAAGAAAAGCAATTACGGTTTCGCTATATCGGGTATGAAATTCCCATTCAGGCCATGGTATTTGTGAAGCTCACCGATGAAATTTTCATGAATGCAAGTGCAGGTGTATCGCTCGACTTGTACCCGAGCAACGTAGAGTCTTTTTCGTATGAGTATCGCGATACGCTTCGATTTGACTTTTACCAAAAGACCTATAAAAATGGGTGGATTCAACCTGCACTTTTGGCCAACTATGGTTTTGAGTGGCGCACTCCTTCGAAAGGATATTTTTACCTCGGGGCGTCTTATCACAGGCCGTTTCAACACATCGGTACTACACGCGTAGAATTCAAGCTGGATGACGATCCAACAACGCTATTCGTTCGACTTGGCGGAAATTATCTCACCGCAGATTTCCGCTATTTTTTTCATGAAAAGCCGGAGAGGCGCAAGGGAAAGAAGTCGGATTCGTAACCTTTTATCGCCTTTCGGGGTATAGGGGACTAAATCTAACTTGAACAATGAAAAAACCGTTTCTTATTTTGCTTTCTGTGCTAGTCACACAGGTTGCATTGGCCCAATCGAAAGTGAAGACCTTTACTTTTCAGGGCAATGTTCTTGAACTCAACCTGGCCGATTCCTCTGAGAAAGGAATCATGGGTGTGCCCATTGAAATTTGGTCGGGTGAGGAATTGGTCACTACCGAAATGTCGGGCCCGCGTGGGAAATACAGCATTAATCTGCCTCGATATTCCGTTTTTACACTGAAGTTTGGTAAAGCTCCCTATGTCACTAAGGTGGTTCAGATCGACACCAAAGGT
Source organism: Flavobacteriales bacterium (assembly GCA_044353065.1). Classification (GTDB taxonomy): domain Bacteria; phylum Bacteroidota; class Bacteroidia; order Flavobacteriales_D; family Sanyastnellaceae; genus JAIBBG01. The sequence goes on from JBILCQ010000050.1 coordinate 3,457, forward strand.
TTTGAGCGAGCTGCCGACTTAGCCATCGTTAATCTCGAACTTGATATTAGTCTGTTCAAAGACCGCGGTTATCTCGGAATGAACTTTATGAATTATACGCCGGTTGCCATGGCCAAGTTCAACAAGCGAAGCGGAAAGCTTGAATGGAACATGGATTACGCGAAGGATGTCAACACACGTGTAAACGGCGTTTTGACAGCCAACGGTAAGTAACCGCTTCGTGTTGATAACGAACGAAATAGCGCTCCGAACATGGGGCGCTTTTTTTATTCCTTTAGAGTATGAGAAAATACCTGTTTCTTCTTTTCGGTGTGATGGCCTTTTCTTCGGTCGAAGCGCAGCTCCGAAAGGTCAATAAATCGATTTCCACCGAGAATCATTTCTTCATCAATGGAATTATTTATCAATACGACATTGTACAGGATAGCGAAGCGCCCGCATCGCATGCGCAGGTGGTGGTCTATCAGAATAACGAGTTGTACGTTGCTTTTTTTGCCGGTGAAGATGGCAGCTACTCATTTTACCTGCCCATAGGATTCGAATACGAAGTGGCCTTTGGTGGCTCTGCTTTCGTAAATAAAAAACTAAAGGTCGATGCGACCCAATTGCCCAAGGAGAAGAAGCCACGTGAAGTAATTCTCGATATTTCCTTGTTTCGAAGTGTAGATGATGTTGATTTCGCCATCTTGAATGAACCCTACTTATTCATGTCTTATGATCCGGAGATGGATGTTTTGCGCCTCAATGAAGAGTATACCCGAAAGCGAAAAATCGAATTGGATAAGGCCTTGAAGCGGGCTAAAAAACAGTTACAGCTCGAGAAGCATTAAGCTCCGTGCATAGTCTATTTTTGCCGCACAACTAAAACGAAGGGCTGTGGCTAACGATAGTAAAACGGAAAAGAAGAAAATTTCGAAGCAATCTTTTTTGAATGCCTTGAAGGTATTCAGCTACATCAAACCCCATAGTTTTCTCTTTGGTATCGGTCTGCTATTGCTGGTCGTATCCGGACTTTTGGTAATCGTCATAACGGCGCTTTTGGGTCAGCTGGTCAGCCCCGATTCGTCAGCCGAATTTGCAAATGCCTCTTGGACTAAACTCATTCCCGGAATAGCTGATTTTGGTGGCACTGGCAAAGTGCTGGCGGTTCTTGTTGCACTGCTCATTATTCAAGGCATATTCTCCTTTTTCCGCGTTTACATTTTTTCTTACGTAACCGAGAGTGCTATGCTTGCATTGCGCCATGATGCTTATGCAACCATCATTCGCATGCCGATGCAGTTTTTCAACGAGCGCAGAGTGGGTGATCTAACAAGTCGTCTCTCGAGCGATATCACAACCATTCAGGAAACACTTACAATCACACTTGCCGAGTTCATTCGCCAAACCGTCATCATTGTGGTCGGTGTGGGTTGGCTTGTTTCATACTCCTACAAACTCACGCTTGTCATGCTGTGCTCGCTTCCGGTAATCATTGTCGTAATGGTTATTTTCGGGAGATATATTAGAAACATCGGAAAAAAAACACAAGATAAAGTTGCCGAGAGCAGCGTGATTGTGAATGAATCACTCACCGGTATTGTGAACGTAAAAAGCTTCACGAATGAGAAATACGAGTCGAATCGTTTCCGTGAAAGTATCGTTGCCATCCGTGAAATTGCCATGCGCAGCGCGGTATGGCGTGGTATGTTCGGAACATTCATTATCATTTTTCTTTTTGGAGCACTGGGGCTTGTAATGGGCGTAGGAGCGCATCTTCAAGAAACAGGTGAAATTGGAAAGGACGTACTCGGGAAATTTGTTTTTATCACAGGTCTTGTTGCCGGGTCGATTGGCGGACTCGCTTCGCAAATGGGAACATTGCAACGGAGTATTGGTGTGATTGAAAGTGTCATGGAGATTCTCTCTTTTCATACCGAACCGGTGGATTTGAATGCCAATGCTCAGCCGCAACCTTTACAAGGTGAAATTGAATTTTCAAATGTGACATTCACCTACGCTTCGCGTCAAGATGTAGAAGTGTTGCGTGAGGTCAATTTCCGCGTGCCGTCCGGAAAACAAGTCGCATTGGTAGGTTCTTCGGGGTCTGGTAAGTCTACTATCGCGGCATTAATCCAGCAATTTTATATGCCCGGCTCCGGGTCGCTAAAGTTTGATGGTCGATTGGCTAATGAGTACTCCCTTTCCGACTTACGCAGCCACATGGCATTCGTGCCACAAGAGGTGATACTTTTCGGTGGAACCATCTACGACAACATCTTGTATGGAGCACCCGGCTCCACTTCGGAGCAAGTGCGTGAGGCGGCCAGGAAGGCCAATGCACTCGATTTTATCGAGGCATTCCCTGAAGGGTTTCAGACCGTAGTTGGGGAGCGCGGAATCCAACTCTCCGGCGGCCAGCGTCAGCGAATTGCCATTGCACGAGCAGTGCTTCGAAATCCCACAATCCTCATTCTCGATGAGGCAACAAGCTCTCTCGATAGCGAAAGTGAGCGCTTGGTGCAGGATGCCTTGGAAAAGCTTATGGTTGGGCGCACATCGGTGGTCATCGCACATCGACTTTCAACCATTCGCAAGGCCGATACTATCGTGGTGCTCGACCAGGGAAGAGTGCGCGAAACAGGCACACACGAAGAATTAATAGCCGCGGGTGGATTGTACAATCGGTTGTGTGAACTTCAGTTTGATAAAGATGCCTGAATCCGGGCTTCGTACGTTAAGTGAAATTCCATCGGAACTCCGTAGATTTGGAGGTTGAATTTTGTAACATGAAGAAAAGAGCTCTTATAACCGGAATAACCGGTCAGGATGGTGCTTACTTGGCCGAGTTGCTTCTGAGCAAAGGATACGAGGTGCACGGAGTGAAGCGACGCAGCTCGCTGTTTAATACCGATCGAATTGACCACTTATATAAAGATCAGCACGAGAAGGGAGTGAACATGTTCCTTCACTACGGCGACTTGACCGATAGCACCAATTTGATTCGACTCGTGCAAGAAACTATGCCCGATGAGATCTACAACCTCGCGGCACAAAGTCACGTGCATGTTTCGTTTGAAACCCCTGAGTATACAGCTAATGCGGATGGAACCGGCGCTTTGCGACTATTGGAAGCAATTCGAATTCTTGGTCTCGAAAAGAAAACAAAATTCTATCAAGCTTCAACGAGTGAGCTGTATGGTAAAGTAATGGAAGTGCCACAATCAGAAGAGACTCCCTTTTACCCGCGCAGTCCTTATGCGGTTGCGAAATTGTATGCCTATTGGATAACGCGCAACTACCGCGAAGCATACGGCATGTTTGCATGCAATGGTATTCTCTTCAATCATGAATCTCCTTTGCGGGGTGAAACGTTCGTGACGCGAAAAATCACGAGGGCTGTTGCTAAAATCAGCATGGGTCTTCAGGATAAATTATACCTTGGAAATGTGGATGCGCAGCGCGACTGGGGTCACGCTCGCGATTACGTGGAAGGCATGTGGATGATGATGCAGCAAGACGAAGCCGATGATTACGTGCTGGCAACAGGTGAAACGCATAGTGTAAAACACTTCTGTAATCTTGCATTCGCCCACGTGGGAATAACATTAGAATGGAAAGGCACCGGCGTAGATGAAAAGGCACATGACTCCAAAACCGGAAAGGTGCTTATTGAAATAGATCCGAAGTATTTCCGTCCAACAGAAGTTGATTTACTGATTGGTAATCCGGAAAAGGCACGTACCAAACTTGGCTGGCAGCATAAGCATACACTCGAGCAATTGGTGAATGACATGGTTAAGGCCGATGTAGAATTGTTCAAACGCGATCGCTATCTGTTGGAAGGTGGTCACAAGGTGTTGAACTACCACGAGTAATTTTTTCATTTAGAAATTCGGTTTTTCACGAAAGCTTTGGCTTACAAGAGATCTATTCCTTACGATATGCTTCGTCCATTTGTATGGATGGGAATTCGCTTTTTTTTTAGAAGAGTAGTCGTAGCCGGTGCACATCGAGTTCCTTCCAATAGGCCGGTTGTGATAGTGGCTAATCACCAAAATGCTTTGCTTGATCCGGTTGTGTTGTGTGTCTCGTCCACCAGGCAATTGCACTGGCTCACGCGTGCCGATGTTTTTAAAAATCCTCTGGTAGATCGATTTTTGCGAAGCATCAATATGTTGCCCGTCTATCGGGAACGCGACCGAGTTGCAGATTTGCACAACCGCAATAATGAAATTTTCCGCCAGTGCTATGAACGCATGAAGAGCAATGCCATCATTGGCATTTTTCCCGAAGGCACTCACAGAGGGAAAAAACAATTGGTACCACTGAAGAAAGGATTAGCTCGATTGGTCATTGGTGCATACGAAGAAGGAGTGCGTGGTTTGTGCATTTTGCCTGTTGGTTTAGATTACGAGAGTTTTTATGACCCGCAGAAGAATTTGATTGTAAAGTTCGGTGAGCCCATTGAGGTTGATGCGTTTTTAACTCAGCCGGATGCCACGCACGCAAAGCTGCATACTGAAATTACAGAGGCCGTCCATGAGGCATTGGTCAAGCTCATGATACACATCGATAGCGATGATGTGCACTCCGAAATTCTTTCGCTTAAGCCATTGATTGATGCCAAATGGAGTGGTGAATCACTCATGAAAAAGTATGAAGTATTTCATGCATTTGCGAAGGAGCTGGACGAGAAAACTGAGTATCATTCTTTTTTGAATCATGAAGTGAACCGCTATCGAAGCGGCATGCATCAAATGAAAATTGAAGAGGCATTGTTCTCAAATGGTCCGGGTATTTTGAACGTGCTTTTCTTCATTGCAGGACTTCCTTTTGCGGTGTTTTCCGCATTACTATTCTGGCCTATGCAGCTATTCACAGAGCGATTTGTGCATACGGTGATTAAAGATGCGCTGTTTAGGAATTCAATTCGAATTTCATTCTGGACATTCATTACTCCCCTTTATCTATGGGCCTTGTATGGTCTGTTGCGCTTGGTCGGCGTAGAATCGGGAGTGGCGCTTTGCCTCTGGTTGTCGATTCCTGCGGGCCTCATTACCTTGCCGTGGTGGCGAAATGCTAAACGGATTGCTCATGCTTTGCGTGTGCGAAAACTTCGCCATACGGATGCCTTCAAAGAATGGATGAAACACCGTGAACAAGTCATTCAATGGTTGAATAAAATCCCATATTTGAAAAGTGATGTTTAAGAGGATAAATGGACTTCAGCACATCGGCGTTGCTGTGAGTGACATGGATGTGTCGTTGCGTTTTTACCGCAAATTTTTTGGACTTGATATCCCGTTTTTCGATAGTGTGCAACCAGCTCCACTTATGGATGTGTACACGAGGAACACGACTATCACCAAACGTGCAAGTATGGTCATGAACCTGCAGGGTGGTTGCGCCATTGAAGTTATTCGACCTACATCGTTTGAACCCGTTAAGGCAAAAAGTCCAGTGCAGATGGGCGATTTGGGCATTTTTATTACGCAAGTGAAATGCAAAGACATTGTTGCCTCTCATCGTTTTTGTGAAGCGAGTGGAGCAAGGGGATTAACGTCAATTCAAAAAGATCCGCTCGGACGAGAAACATTTTACATCGAAGATCCGGATGGAAATGTTTGGCAGTATTTGCAAGGTGATTCGTGGTATACCAACAGCGGTCACCACAGCGGAGGTGTAATTGGTTGCTCAACGGGTGTCTCGAACATGGAAAGAGCTTTGAAGTTGTACACTACGCTGCTTGGTTTTGATGAGGTGGTTTATGATCGCACAGAATCCTTTTCTGATTGGTCTGACTTACCTTCCGGAAAACAAGCATACCGTCGGGTGCTGCTAACACAAAGAAATCAGCCCGGAGGCGGCTTTGCTAAGGTTACTGGTAAGACTTACATTGAGTTGGTGCAAGCAATTGATCGCAAGCCCAATTTCATTTTTGAAGATCGAATTTGGGGTGATACAGGTTTCGCTCATATTGGTTTTGATGTTAAAGGAATGAAGGCCCTTGGCGATGATCTTGCCCAAGCCGGATATGGGTTTACGTGCGACAGTAATAATGCGTTGAGCATGGGAAACACGAAAGTGCACTGCACCTACATTCATGATGATGACCGAACACTTATTGAAATGATTGAAGTGTACAAGGTTCCGATTATTGAGAAGTGGGGCGTGTTTCTGAATGTCGAGAAGCGCGATCCGTTAAAGCCATTGCCCGACTTTATGTTAAAGGCGCTGCGTTTTTCCCGCATCAAAGACCGCGATTAACGAGCCGATTGCTTGCGAAGAATTTTTTCGAAAATGGCGGGCACGAAGCGACGAAGCTTTAGTCCCAGTAGTTCCTTTCCTCCAATTCCGAATTCGGTTTTTCCTGCTGCTACTCCTCGTAAGATTTTCTGAGCACATCGTTCAGTGCTCATTCCTGTGGCCTGGTTGTTATCCATCTCGCCAGTTGATTCTCCTTTGTTGTTGAGTGCGTGCTTCGAAATTTCGCTTGCAATAAATCCGGGCGTAAGCAGCGTAATGCGGATATTGAAAGGTTCTACTTCCATTCGCATGGAATCATAGTAGCCATGCAATGCGTGCTTTGCTGCTGCATAGGCCGAGCGAAGATAAAATCCCCACTTGCCCATGAGACTCGAGGTGATGATGATGTGACCGCCACCATGCTCTTTCATGTGCAACGCCACTGCGCGTGATAATTCGATGTTGCTGAAGAAATCGATTTCCATCACACGTCGTACGATTTCCAAATCTGTATTAAGGGCTTCTGCTCGCTGGCTTATTCCACCATTGTTGAACAACATGTCGATGCGATTATGTCTGCTGAGACATATACTGATTGCGCTGTTTACCGATTCATACGATGAAAGGTCGAGGGGGACGATGTCAATCTTCTCCGGGTTAGCACAACTCGTTTTAACACGCTCCAACTCTGAAGCTCGTCGTGCCGAGAGCACGAGATTTGCTCCTGCCGCAGAAAGAGCATATGCCAATGCTTCACCGATGCCCGAACTTGCGCCGGTGATCCATATCGTCTTGCCGTTGAAGTAACTTTTCAATGCCTTAATTTTAACCTCGAATTGCAGCAGCGAATATCGGTTGAGTGGGTTATTCTTTTTGCAGGGGTTAATAATCAATTAACCTTGCCGTAACTTGAATGGGCTTGCTTTGTCTCGTCAAAAGTTGCTGTAATACAACAAACATGAGCACTCAAAAAATTCTATTAGTCGATGATGAGCCGGATATTCTGGAAATGATTGGGTTCAACTTGGAACGCGAAGGATTTGAGGTTTACACTGCACCCAACGGCCGTAAGGCACTTGAGTTGGCTCGCACACATTTACCTGATTTGATTTTGCTCGATGTGATGATGCCTGAAATGGATGGCATGGAAACGTGCCGAGAATTACGTGAAGATGCCCGACTCAAAAATACAATTATCGCATTTCTCACTGCTCGCAACGAAGATTACAGTCAGATAGCAGGATTCGATGCAGGCGCAGACGACTATATCTCTAAACCGATTAAGCCGCGTGTATTAGTTTCACGAGTGAAAGCATTATTACGCCGTGGTGTTCCCGCAACAGCAGAAGTTCCCAAGCGTGATTTGGCCGGCATTGTAATCGACAAGGAACGCTACGTAGTTTATAAGGATGGTGTTGAACTTTCACTTCCAAAGAAAGAGTTCGAATTGTTGGCTTTGCTGGCGTCTCAGCCAGGACGTGTTTTTACGCGAGAGAATATTCTCTCGAGTGTTTGGGGAAACGATGTGATTGTGGGTGATCGCACCATTGACGTGCACATTCGCAAACTTCGCGAAAAGCTTGGCGACGATTTTTTCAAAACAATTAAGGGTGTAGGGTATAAATTTGA
>JBILCQ010000275.1:0-3301 GCA_044353065.1 Flavobacteriales bacterium
CGACAGGAGCAAGTGGAGGTCGTGGTCGTTCAAGATGCTGCTGAGCCCCATACTCCCGATAGTATTTTCCCCAATAATTGGGTAAGCTTTCACGGAAGCGGTTATGTGCTTTACCCCATGTTTGCCGAGAATAGACGATTAGAAAGGGCGCTCGACATTTGGTCGGCACTGCCCAAAGTAGAATGTCTGTTCGATTTGTCGGGTGAAGAGGAGCGTGATCTTTTTTTGGAAGGCACAGGAAGTTTGGTGCTCGATCGCGATCATGCCGTCGCCTATGCAGCGCTTTCGCCCCGCACGAGCCAGGAGCTTGTAGAAAGGTGGTGTGAAAAAATGGCGTATACACCGGTTATAGTTGAGGCGTTCCATACTGTTGGAGAAAAGCGATTGCCAATCTATCATACCAACGTGATGATGTCGGTTGGGAATACGTTCGCTTTGTGGTGCCCTTCGTGCATTGACAATGTGAGTGAGCGCAAGCATATGGAACAATCGCTACAAATCGGTAACCGAGAAATAATCGAAATTTCAGAGGCGCAAATGCAGATGTTTGGAGCAAACATTTTACAAGTATTCAATCGAATGGGTGATTCTTATATTCTAATGTCGGCAAGCGCCGAGCGAGCGCTCGAAGGATCAGCGTTGACAGCGCTTCGACGACATGGAAAAATTCTTTCGTGCCCGATACCCACCATTGAGCAATATGGTGGCGGAAGTGCCAGGTGTATGGTGGCGGAGGTTCTACTCGATTAATGGTGCGTACAAATCCGATTTCAATCTCGTTTAGTCCTATTGGCTAATCGCTAAATTGCAGCCGCAAATCGCACCAATCATGCGCATCGACATCCTCACTCTTCTTCCCCGCCTGCTCGACGGGCCTTTTGCCGATAGCATTCTCGAGCGCGCCCAAGAGCGTGGCATCTGTGAGATACACATACACAACATCCGCGACTACAGCACGGCCAAGCAAAAGCAAACCGACGACTATCAATTTGGCGGTGGTGCCGGAATGGTGATGACCATTCAACCCATCGACGATTTGATTACGAAACTGAAGGGCGAGCGCGATTACGACGAAATCATTTATCTCACACCAGATGGCCAACGCCTTAACCAGCGCACGTGCAATGCCCTTTCGCTTAAGCGGAATATAATATTACTCTGTGGACATTATAAAGGAGTGGATCAGCGAGTGCGCGATCATTTCATCACCCGCGAGATCTCCATTGGTGATTATGTGTTGAGTGGTGGAGAGCTCGCAGCAGCGGTATTGGTCGATTCTATTGTGCGTTTGATACCCGGTGTGATGAATGATGAAACAAGCGCGCTAACCGATTCATTTCAGGACGATCTCTTGGCGCCGCCTGTCTATACCCGCCCTGCGGACTATAAGGGGTGGACCGTTCCGGATGTGCTGCTCAGTGGTCACTTCGGTAACATTGAAGATTGGAGAATGAACGAGGCGTTAAAAAAGACACGCGAACGCAGACCTGATTTGTTGGATTCGGCTGATAGTAATTCATGAACCACATTCCACTCGCTGAACGCTTTCGCCCTTCTTCGCTCGATGATTATTTCGGGCAGGAACATTTAGTGGGAAAAGATGCGGTGCTGCGCAAGGCCATCGAAAGCGGCAACATACCGAGCATGCTCTTTTGGGGACCGCCCGGTGTTGGTAAAACAACGTTGGCGCATATTATTTCGCAAACACTCAAGCGGCCATTCTATACACTCAGCGCCATTAACAGCGGCGTGAAGGATGTGCGCGAAGTCATTGATCGCGTGCAGGGACAGGGCATGTTTTCACGCGGGGCTGTATTGTTCATCGACGAGATTCATCGCTTCTCCAAGTCGCAGCAAGACTCGCTTTTGGGAGCAGTAGAGAAGGGCATTGTGACGCTGATTGGCGCCACCACGGAGAACCCGAGTTTCGAGGTCATCAGCGCGTTGCTTTCCCGTTGTCAAGTATACGTGCTGAAACACCTCGAACGCAGCGAGCTCGAGAAGCTTGTGCAGAAGGCACTTTGCACCGATGCTGACTTGGTGAAAAAGCAGGTACGTGTAGAAGAGTTTGAAGCATTGTTGCGCATGAGTGGAGGCGATGCTCGTAAACTTCTCAATGTGCTGGAATTGGTGGTGTCGCAACTAGGGGAGGGTGAGGCAATCACCAACGAACGCGTTGTGCAGATAGTGCAACAGAATCCTGCCATGTACGATAAGTCGGGTGAGATGCACTACGATATTATATCCGCATTCATTAAGAGCATGCGCGGTAGTGATCCGCAGGCTGCAGTCTATTATTTGGCGCGCATGGTAGAGGGCGGAGAAGACCCGAAGTTCATCGCGCGTCGCATGCTGATTCTCGCTTCGGAAGATATCGGTCTTGCCAATCCCAATGCACTGCTCATCGCCGATGCCACGTTTCGAGCGGTTGAAAATATCGGCTGGCCCGAGAGTCGCATCATACTGAGTCAATGTGCTATTTATTTAGCAACATCTCCTAAAAGCAACAGCGCCTACATGGCCATTGATGCGGCCATAGCCGAGGTGCGCCGCTCGGGCAACCTGAGCATTCCCATGCACTTGCGCAATGCACCCACCAAGCTCATGAAGGAGCTGGGATATGGTGAAGATTACAAGTATGCGCACAGCTACGAAGGAAATTACGTAGATCAGAACTATCTGCCGAATGCCTTGAATGACGTGGACTTTTATATTCCCGGAAGCAATGCGAAGGAACAAGCCATTGATCAGTGGTTGAAGGAGAAGAAGTCGATTCGTAAGGAAAAGTAGTATAACTTAAATTTAGGATACTGTGACGGTCGGTCGATATTCCCTTGAATGAAAATCAACCTGCGTCGATTTACTTCTCCGTGTAGAACTTGAAATTGTTGAGAATCGCTTGCCAACCTGCTTGTTGCATTTCCACCGGGTTCATGTTTTCAGCATCGAATGTTTCCGTTACACGAGTGCCGTTTTCGGTTGCTTCAAATAGTACATCAACCACGCGGTCATCCGTGGTGTGATATCGTATTCGTTTGTGTTTTTCGATTTCATCGTAGATACCGATGAAATCGAAACTCATGCTTCCGTCTTTCGAAGCCATGGTCGCCACGAATGTACCTCCCACCTGCAGGTCGTTGGTAGCAGCAGGGCAATGCCAATCATCGCTGGCGAAACTCCAGTTGACCATGTGTTCGGGTGCGGTCCAGTAAGCCCATACTTTTTCAACGGGAGCGTGCACAAGAGTTTGAACGGTTATTTGTAGGGAAGACATGGCTGAATGGAGAGTTTAAATTCCGAA
>JBILCQ010000276.1:0-3300 GCA_044353065.1 Flavobacteriales bacterium
AAGCGCAGAATTCGCCATTCGTCATTCGCCATTCGTCACTTTCTTAAAGACCTCCTCCAACCTCAAATTTCCTTTTGCCAGCTCTTTCACGTCCAAATTGTCGGCAACGATTTTTCCTCGGTCGATAATAAATGCTTTGTCGCACATGGCTTCCACTTCTTGCATAATATGAGTCGACAGCATGACGGTTTTTGTTTTACCGACCTTCACGATTAAGTTTCGAATTTCTACCAACTGGTTTGGGTCAAGGCCGCTCGTTGGTTCATCGAGAATGAGAACCTCCGGATCATGAATGAGCGATTGCGCCAGGCCTACTCGTTGACGGTATCCTTTAGAAAGCGTTTCGATTTTTTTATGTGCCTCCAGCTGAAGTCCAACTGTTTCAATCATCTCTTCTACGCGCTCTTTCAATCGCGGGATTTTGTACATGCCTCCCACAAACGAAAGGTATTCACGCACGTACATGTCGGTATACAATGGGTTGAGTTCCGGCAGATAACCAATGCATCGTTTCGCTTCCGTGCTTTGTTCCATGACGTCGAATCCGCATACGCTTACTTTACCCGAAGTAGGAGGGAGGTAGCACGTAATAATCTTCATCATGGTGCTCTTTCCTGCGCCATTCGGTCCAAGAAAACCAACTATTTGGCCTTTTCCGATTTGAAACGAAACACCATTCAGTGCTAGCTGATTGCCGTAGGTTTTGGTAACGTTTTCTGCGATGATTGACATGGATAAAAATTGAGATGGCAAACCTAAGGAAGAATGGGGGTGAGTGATGGAGTTGAGCGATGCTTTGGGTTTTATGCGAAGTTTTACCTACCTTGTCGCTCGAAAGTTTCTCACTTCCGTTTCTAAGCCTTAATTAACCAATTCCTATGAAAGTACAACAAAGCTTATGGCGCGAGGGCAAAGGCTGGGCGAATGCTCCGGCAACGGCATTTCAACCGAATCTTGTTTTCGCATTTGGTGCTATCGATGCACTTGCCAATGATTCCGTTTATACTGAAATTCGAAAGGTGTATCCACAAGCCGATATAGTGCTGGCCAGCACGGCAGGCGAGATTCATGGTGACACGGTCAATGATCATACGGTAAGTGTTACCGCTTGCAGTTTTGAAAAGACGACCATCAAGGTGGTGGAGGGGAATGTCACGGATTGCGACAACAGCTTTGAATGCGGGCGTTCGATTTCTCGGCGATTAATGGACGTTGGTTTGTGTCACATTCTGGTCTTCTCGGATGGTATATCCGTGAATGGAGATGATTTGGTACGTGGAATTAATGAGGATATACCGGCTGATGTGGTTGTGACAGGCGGTTTGGCAGCCGATGCCGGGCGATTCACTAAAACATTGGTAGGCGCTAATGCAGAACCGCAGTCGAATCGAATTGTGGCAATTGGGTTTTATGGTCAAAAGCTCAAGATAACCCACGGCTCGCATGGAGGTTGGGATTTGTTTGGTCCTGTGAGAACGGTCACCAAGGCAGTCGATAATGTGTTGTATGAATTGGATGGCGAGAACGCATTGGAAATTTACAAGCGCTATTTGGGACCTCGGGCAAGCGAATTGCCGGGTTCAGCCTTATTATTCCCTCTTTGTATTTTGGGTAGCGATCACGAAAGTCAGTTGGTTCGTACCATTTTGAGTGTCGACGATGCGGCCGGCACGTTGCGTTTCGCGGGCAATATTCCGGTAGGAGCAGAAGTGCAATTTATGATGGCTAATTTTGACCGCCTTGTTGATGGAGCTGCTAAGGCTGCTGAGCAGTCCAATGACCAGTCGCCTGAACTCGTAATTATGGTAAGTTGTGTAGGTCGAAAAATTGTATTGGATCAACGAATTGAAGAAGAGGTAGAGTCGGTGTGTCAATATTTTGGTAATGATGCAGTGTATACCGGATTTTATTCAAACGGAGAAATTTCACCACAACTGGGAAGCACACAGTGTTCTCTGCACAATCAAACCATGACAATCACAACCTACCACGAAGTTGAATGACGGGTAAAGGCTATCATCGATTATTGGAGCGTCAGCTGAAGAAGTTCTTGCCGGGTTATCCGCAAGTGCCTCCTCAATGGGAAGAGTTTCTGAGTGCTGTTAGCAATAGCTATGCGCATTCCGACAATGATCGTGTGCTCATGGAAACCGCGATGCGGGAGAGTAGTGACGAGTTGATGGGGAAGAAGGAGGCTCTCAAAGAGTTACTTCATCGACAATCGAATGTACTGGAAGCCCTGAAGGGAGCGGCTTCTGTCTTGTTTCCCGATAGGTCGGCGCTTGAGAATGAGGATTTGTTGCAGTTGGCCGATGTAGTTCAGGGAGAAATCGAAAAGCGACAGATTGCGGAGTCGCGTAAAGCCCAATCCGACCAACGCTTAATTGACATTATTGATAGCTTGAGTTTGGGTATGGCCCGTTATGACCTAGAGGGAAAACTTACCCATGTCGAACATCGATTTGCGGAAATTTTCGGGCGCGAATCGGACACCATGATTGGCTTGAAGTCTTCCGATTTTGCTCATCGTTCTCCGCATTCAGATATAAAACAGCATTCGATTGAATTCTATTTGACGAGTCAGGTTTTTGAAGCACCCTTTCAATTAGCCAACGGAAATGCCGGTTGGTTACTTTGTACCACGGCTCCATTATTCGATGATGCAGGCTGTGTGGAAGGAGGTGTAATCGTTGTGTTTGATATCACTGCGAGAAAGCAACTTGAGCAGGAAATGATTGAAGCAAGAAAGTCGGCAGAGGCCGGACTTGAATTGCGAAAAACAATTCTTGCAAATGTGAGTCATGAACTGCGCACACCTGTGAATGCGATTGTCGGAATGTCGGCGTTGCTTGCTTCTACTGAGTTGACTGAAAAGCAACGTGAGTATCTCAAGACGATGAGATTTTCGTCGGATGGACTTCTGGTGTTAATCGATGACTTGCTCGATGTTTCCAGGATTGAAGCGGGTAAAGTAGAGCTCGAGGAAATTGAGTTTTCCATGTTCGACAATTTTTCAGAGCTCACAAAATCTCTTCGCCTTCGCGCAGAGGAGAAGGGGCTGTTGTTTGAATGGAAGTTGGATGAACACATTGCACCACGACTCCTTGGCGATGTTCACCGAATCAATCAAATTGTCACCAATCTTATCGGTAACGCGATCAAGTTTACACCGCAGGGTAAGGTTCGATTAGAGATAAGTCAAATGGGTGAGTCGAACGATTCACAGGATATTCGCTTTAAGGTCATTGATACGGGAATTGGAATTGCCAGTGATCGTCAGGTCGCCGTTTTTCAAGCGTT
>JBILCQ010000051.1:0-11210 GCA_044353065.1 Flavobacteriales bacterium
TGGGGAGCGTAAGCTTTAAAATGCCGTGTGCGTATTTCGCATCAACCTTATCATCAATTACTGGCTGAAGCAAACGGAAAGATCTTTTAAACGAAGTAGTTTTAAATTCCTTTCGCTGGTAATCTTGCGTGCGTTCCTCTTTCTCTTCGTCGTGATTGCCTTCAATCGTTACAACATCTTCCAAGACTTCGACGCGAAATTCATCCTTCTCCAAACCGGGAGCGGCCAATTCAATAATATATTCATCTTCCGTCTCTCGAACATTGGCGCTAGGCACCCAACGCGTAAGAGGAAAATTCATGAGCTCGTTATCAAAAAATCCATCATTGAAAAAATCGGTGAACAGACTTGGAGCCGTAAAAGCAGGTTTTGATTTGATTAGTGACATGGTCTTTAATTTTTTTGGTTTAACTTGTTTTCGATGGGCAAATGTTTGTCGATTGAAATCGTTAAAACCAAGGCCTGAGTCATGTTATCCTATGAGATAAATCAGTGAGGAGAATTGACGTCGTTTTTTCAACGAACCGAGAGGAATAAGCTGAGTAAATCCCTGAAATTCGAATCTTCGAAGAACCTATTTTTACAGCAAATCAAATTTCATGTTCAATAAGACAATCACATTCGCACTCTGCCTGATAGCTTTGATAAGTAGCGGTCAGCAAGAGGTCAAATCCATTGAAACGAAAATCACCGATGTCACCGTTTTCATGTCGGGCGCACAGGTAAGTGAAATAGCCAACGTTTCATTGCGCGAAGGCGAAAATCAATTGCGAATAGCAGGACTTCCGGCACAGCTTGATGCCAATTCTATACAAATCGAGGGCAATGAAGCATACACTATTCTGGGTGCACGTCATCAGATTAACTACTTGACATCGGCCCCGACATCACCACGTTTGCGTGCACTCCGAGATAGTTTAGATGAAGCACTCTTCAAGTATAAGGAACTGACTACAATCAAAGAGGTTCTAATGGGGGAAAGGCAAATGCTGGAGGAAAATCGCGCCATCAAAGGAGAAAACACGACATTGATTGTGGATGATTTAAAAGAAATGGCGGATTTCTTTCGAAACCGGCAGACAGAAATCTCCTACAAGTATCTCGAAATTGAAGAAAAAGAGCGTTTAAATAACCTGGAGGTTGAACGTCTTCAAAACACGCTGAACAGCATGAACGCGAAAGTGAATTCGAACCCCAGTGAAATCATCATCGCACTCAACGCTTCTCGCACAGCCAACTCAACTATTCGCATATCCTATTTCGTAAGGAATGCCGGCTGGGTGCCGGTGTATGATCTTCGAGCTAAAGATGTGAATTCTCCTATTGAATTTTCTTATCGGGCGAAGGTTTTTCAGAGCACCGGCTCTGATTGGAAAAATGTGAACCTAACTATTTCAACCGGCAACCCAACCGTAGGCGGACAAATCCCGGTCTTAAATCCATGGTTCTTATATCAAGCACAGGCGTATCAGCCGGTCGCAATCGCGAGCGGTGGCTACAACCCAATGGTTACCAATGAAACTCCTTCGGTTGCCGCTTACGACTATAAAAGCGTTCAAGACAAGTCACTTTCCAGCTATGTGACCGTCCAACAAAACACAGTCAATACAGAATTTAAGATTGCAATCCCCTACTCAATTCCGAGCGATAATGCGCAGTACGATGTAACCATGAAGACTGAATCACTGAATGCTTCATATTCTTACATTACGGTTCCGAAACTAGATAACGATGCGTTCTTAAAAGCGCGCATCAGCGACTGGGCGCAATACTCACTGTTGCCCGGTGAGAGCAATATTTACTTCAAGGGGACTTTTGTAGGGAAAGGATTTATTGACCCGACACAGGCGAACGATACACTGGATCTTTCTCTGGGCAGAGACAGAGCCATCAGTGTGAAACGAGATATGCTTCGCGATTACTGTAAAAGCAACCTGCTGGGCAACAAGAAAACAACGAGCAAAGCCTTCGAGATAACCGCTCAGAACAACAAAAATCAACCAATCGAACTCATCATCGAAGATCAAATTCCGATATCGCAAAACGGAGAGATAATCGTCGAACAAGAAGAAATTAGCGGCGGCACATTAGACGCGACCACTGGGAAATTGACGTGGAAGCTGACGCTACAACCCGGCGAAACACAGAAAAGACAATTGCGGTTCACGGTCGCGCATCCCAAGAAAATCAATGTAGCAGGACTTTGATGCCACGAGACATTAGCAACCGCGCCGACATAGAATTACTGGTTGATGTATTTTATGATACTGTGCTACGTGATACGTTGCTTAGACCATTTTTCAGCGAAATCGACTTTGAGCATCACAAGCCACGCATGGTCCATTTCTGGTCATTTGTATTATTGGACGAGCCGGGGTACACTACCAATATTTTCGACAAGCACGCAAACCTGAGACTCACCAAAGTTGCGCTTCAACAATGGGTTCATCTCTTTGAACAAACAGCCAAGCAGCTTTTTTCCGGCGAAAGAACTGAACAAGCAATTGTACGAGCCAGGACCATTGCCTGGACGTTTCAGGAAAAGATGAAACTCGAATGAAACGCAGAAAATTTCTTCACGATACGGGCTGGATTGCAGCAGGAAGTTGCTTGCTTCCGGGGTTGCTGCACTCATGCAAAAAATCGAATTGGGAAGCTCAAGGATCATTTCAAGGACATGTGATCATCGTCGGTGCCGGACTTGCCGGACTATATGCAGCCGAGATTCTCATTAAACAAGGTGTTTCTGTTCAGATTCTGGAAGCGTCATCCAATTGGGGGGGCCGACTATATGCATTGCCAAGCAATCCCGAATCAAGGAGAGCTATTGAACGTCGAACTTTACAAGGACAGTTTAACATTCTGTACGATTTGTTTCGTCATAACAATCTTGATTTGACAGAAAAGTCAGGCAGCGAATTATACTACTTCGCCGGACGACTCAATAACGAATCAGAAGCCAACCAGAATACCTTTTTTCAAGAAATGCTTCAAGCAGTTGAAGGGCTGAAAAACTATAATGGAGCTGACATCAATGCAGAGGCATACTTCGACAGCATGGGCATTAGCACCAATGTGGAATCGGTATATAATGTTCTGACCGGGCAAGAGCGCGGCACTTCAGCCGACAGAATAAGCGCGGCCGGCATTGCGAGGCAACATAGTTTGTGGAGTTCCGGAAACTCGGTGTATTCTGTTTCAGGAGCAAACTTAAAAACCGCGATACAAGGTGGACTTTCAAATGCTATAGGAGTAGTTCAATACAATACGGAGGTTAATTCAATCGATTATTCCGGAGCTACCATCACGGTGCAAGATGCCACAGGAGCTAACTACTCTTGCGACCGTCTAATACTCACAGTACCCATCGATGTGCTTCAACGAGGAATCATTTCGTTTAACCCAACATTGAACAGCGCAAAGCTCAACTCTGTGAATCGAATTGGAATCGATATGAGTTATTGTGCGCTATTCAAACTTGAAAACGCACTCTGGCCCTCCGGTACAAGACGCATCATAGGCAACGATATTGTTCAGTCATTTGAAGTAACCGATGATGGTTGGATATACGCGGAAGTTTCTGGATCTCAAGCAGAAACGATATCCTCGATTTTCGGCGACCCGTTGAACATCATCCAACATCAATTTGATCAGCTCTATCCCGGAGCTATGAATCAAATCACGGAGGGCGCAATTCATCAATGGGTAGGAAATCGATCCTATGATCCGCCCGGAATAGGAGATGCGAGAAATGTCTTGGCTACCGCGGTCAACAATAAGCTCTTCTTCGCCGGTGAAGCCACACACACAGGCGGTCATCATGGCACCATGCATGGTGCCATGGAAACAGCTTTACGCGCTGTAACGGAAATCATGAACGGCAGCACTTCATGAAACAGGCACTCATCAATATAACCATGCTGTTGATTACAACCATGGTTTCAGCCCAGCCAGTCGCTCAAATTGAGACGGGATATTGGCATTTCCCTTCCATAGATCGGATTATTCGCACGTATAATTTAGCACACCCGTGGGACGCCGCGGAAGTCACGCCAATTACGATGAGCACCGGCGCTGCTTTTGGATGGAATCAAAAACTCTTTGCGCCCAGAAGCCTTCATGCACTCGGGCTTGCACATTACCGATATCAATCTACTTCATTCAATCGCTCAGCTATTCCACTCCGAGCGGGCTTTCATCAGGTAAGCGCTGAAATTTTGATTCGCAGTCATCCACGCTGTTTGGTTAAAGAGGTGCAGCAAACAGGGCCGTTAGGCACACGATGGTACCTTCAACTAGGGGGCGGCTATAGTTGGAACTTGCCGTTTGCAAAAAAATATGCCGAACGGGTTTACATAGCTCACAACGAGAAATATCGCAACATTTCAGGACAAATTCATTTGGTTGCCGGAACCGGATGGCATGCATTCACACTCGGCTCAATGGCAATCACCCTGGAGTCGTCTGTTACCTGGTTTCCAAAATTCAAACTAGACTCATTCGAAACGGCTGTTTTGGGGCACAGCCAACCGGCACTATCCGAAACAGCTCGCAACACCATGCTTGTAGAGGCACACATGCGATTTACCTACCTGAAAAAGAGTAAAAATTGGTGGGATACACCTCGCGGAGGTGATAAATCGTAGCAATCAAAATTTGTCAACAACCCCCGGCTCAGTTGATATAGGTGCCTACTTTTGAATTCCTTGTTTCGTGGTGTCTAAACAACTTCCGGAACAACCTAATTCGCCTTCACATGTTCCTGATATTTGATACTGAAACGACCGGGTTACCCGGCAATTGGAATGCTCCCTTAACCGACTTTGGCAATTGGCCTCGCGTTGTACAAATTGCATGGCAGCTTCATGGTGCCGATGGCAAATTGCTTTCTGCACAGAGTCTAATTGTGCAACCTGATGGATTCACCATTCCATTTAATGCAGAAAAGGTGCACGGTATCTCCACCGATCGGGCTATGCGCGAAGGATTGCCTATTTCACAGGTAATAGAGCGCTTTTTGAATGATGTAACACAATGCAATTACATCGCAGGTCACAACATCGAGTTCGATCTCAACATAATGGGGTGCGAGTTGCTGCGCAAGGGACTGGAGAACTCATTGAGCGCTAAGAAATCACTTGACACGAAAGATTTGTCGACGGATTTCTGTGCGTTGCCAGGTGGTAAAAATGGAAAGTTCAAATGGCCCACGCTTACGGAGCTTCATCAAAAGCTATTCAATGCTCCCTTTGCTGAAGCGCACGACGCTGCCTATGACGTGGATGCCACAGCTAAGTGTTTCTTCGGACTCATAAGCGCAGGAGTTATTCGTCTCAAGGAAATTGACTCCAATAATTCAATCGTTTATGAAGCACCTCAATTAGCGGCTTCCAACTTCAAGGCAACTCAAACTGCAGAACTAACTTCAACTGAAACTACCAGCGATAAAATAGAATCTTCAGATGAGCTGGATGCCTTGGCTGCTCAATTCGTGCATCTGCATGTGCATAGCCAGTACAGCGTAACCGGAATGCAAAGCACATCCGACATCAAAAGTCTCGTCAATAAGGCAAAGAGCTGGGCAACCGAGGGCATTACTCCTGCCCTAGCGTTAACAGATCATGCCAACATGATGGCAGCATTTCAATTTGTGAGCACCGCATTGAAATCGGAGGTTAAGCCCATTGTTGGATGCGAAGTCAATTTGTGTCGCGACATGTATGACAAAAAAAACCAGGACAACGGTTTTCAAATTGTTCTTCTCGCAAAAACAAAGAAAGGTTATCACAACCTTGCTCATTTGTCTTCTCTCGCGCACACCCAAGGTTCCTACTACGTGCCACGTATCGACCGCAACACCCTGCTTAAATTCAAAGAAGATATCATTGCCCTCACCGGCGGCATGTATGGCGAAGTTGCCTTCAAGATACTCAACGAAGGAGAGGAGAAAGCTGAAGAAGCATTCACCTGGTGGAAAGAAAACTTCGGTGAGAATTTTTATGCGGAAATCATGCGCCACGGTCTTGAAGAAGAAGAGCACGTGAATCGGATAATTCTCGAACTGTGTGCAAAACACAGTGTTAAATACATTGCAACGAATTCGTCCTACTATACCGAGCAAAAAGACAGTGAGGCGCAAGATGCTTTAGTCTGTGTGCGCGAAGGGGAATTTGTTTCCCGACCCAAAAAATACATCGGTAAGCGCGGACGTGAGTTTCGATTGGGGTTACCGAATAATCAATACTACTTGAAGTCACCACACGAAATGGCAGCGCTGTTTGCTGATTTGCCGGAAGCCATCACGAACACCCGCCATCTCGCTGACAGCTGCGAGCAATACAAACTTTCGCGCGAAGTCTTGCTTCCGAAGTTTGATATCCCCGCAACGTTTCAAGACCCACTCGATGAATCGGATGGAGGCAAGCGCGGTGAAAACAATTTCCTTCGTCATCTTACCTACGTCGGTGCAGAAAAAAGATATGGAGTGGTTTCGGATGAAATTCGTGAACGACTCGATTTTGAGTTAGCAACCATTGCCAACACCGGATATCCGGGTTACTTCCTCATCGTTCAGGACTTCTGCAACAAAGCCCGTGAAATGAGCGTCAGCGTTGGGCCGGGCCGAGGAAGTGCCGCGGGAAGTGCCGTGGCCTATTGCATCGGCATTACCAATGTCGACCCTATCAAGTATCAGCTCCTCTTTGAGCGTTTTCTCAACCCGGAGCGTGTAAGCATGCCCGATATCGATATCGACTTCGATGATGAAGGCCGCGATAAAGTAATCGATTACGTGCGCAACAAATACGGAGCAAACATGGTGGCGCAGATTATCACGTATGGCACCATGGGCGGCAAATCGGCCATTCGCGATGCCGGACGAGTTATAGAACTTCCCCTACCTGACACCGACCGCATCGCCAAGTTTATGCCCGATAATCAAGACCTGAGCGACCTGTTGAAGTGGGACGATAAAAAACTCAGCGATGCGCTCAGCGGCGAAGACTTGCAAAACGCCAAACAACTGCGAGCCATTGCTTCAGAAGACTCGCATGAAGGACGCGTCGTAAAACTCGCAAGTATTCTCGAAGGATCGGTGCGTAGCACCGGCATTCACGCTTGTGGTGTTATCATCACGCCCGACGTCATCACGAATTATGTACCCGTGTCGACTGCCAAAGACAGCGATATGTATTGCACGCAGTTCGACAACTCCGTAGTGGAAAGCGCGGGATTATTGAAGATGGACTTCCTGGGATTGAAGACACTCACGTTGATTAAAGATGCGTTGCGCATCATTAAACAACGGCATGATATTGACATTGATATTGAAGCCATTCCCATCGACGACGAGCTAACGTACAAACTCTTCCAGCGAGGCCACACCGTCGGCATCTTCCAATACGAAAGTGATGGCATGCAGAAATACATGAAAGATCTCAAGCCGACCGTGTTTGATGATCTCATTGCCATGAACGCGTTGTATCGTCCGGGTCCTCTCGAATACATTCCTTCTTTCGTTCGACGCAAGAATGGCCAGGAGCCCATTACTTACGACTTACCTGAAATGGAAGAATACCTGAAAGACACGTATGGGATTACGGTTTATCAGGAGCAGGTGATGTTGCTTTCGCAAAAGCTTGCCGGGTTCACCAAAGGAGAAGCCGACGTACTTCGAAAAGCAATGGGTAAGAAACAGAAAGATGTACTCGACAAGATGAAAGGTAAGTTCGTTGAAGGTGCAATAGCCAACGGACATCCGGCGGATAAGCTAGAAAAGATTTGGACAGACTGGGAAGCATTTGCGAGTTACGCATTCAACAAGTCTCACTCCACTTGCTACGCCTGGATTGCTTACCAAACTGCTTATTTGAAGGCACATTATCCTGCTGAATACATGGCTTCGGTATTGAGCAACAACATGAGCGACATTAAGCAGGTAAGCTTCTTTATGCAGGAATGCAAAAAGCAATCGATACCTGTGCTTGGGCCCGATGTGAATGAATCGAAATCACTTTTCAGTGTAAACGATAAAGGAGAGATACGATTTGGGCTCGCAGCAGTAAAAGGTGTTGGCGAGAATGCGGTGGAGAGTATAATAGCCGAACAGAAAAATGGACGCATTAAGAGCATCTATGACTTCTTGGGGCGGGTTGATGCAAGAGCTTCCAATAAAAGAACGATAGAACACCTTGCGCTGGCCGGTGCATTAGATGCATTCGGTATTGATCGTGCCGCCTATTTTGCTCCTGACGGAAAAAACGAAACCTTTAGTGAAACTTTAGTGCGTTTTGCAGCCGCCGTTCGTGATAATAAAAACACATCGCAGGTTTCTCTCTTTGGAGATAGCGAAGAGGCAAATATTGCAGAACCTCAGCCGCCGAAAGTTGAACCTTGGGACACCATGACTCAACTTTCAAAAGAGAAAGAAGTAATTGGAATGTTCATCAGCGGTCATCCACTCGACGATTTTAATTTGGAGGTAACTACGTTTTGTAGCAAAGGTGGTTTATCGCTGCTACAGGCGTTGGAGAGCGTAAATGGGCGCGAATTAAAACTAGCCGGAACCGTTGTCGATGTTTTGGAAAAGACTGCCAAAAACGGAAATCTATACGGAAGCTTCAAACTCGAAGACTATGAAACTACTTCCGATTTCATGATGTTTGGTGAAGACTGGTTGAAGTACCGACATCTCATAACACGGGGAGGAAAATTGTTTGTCGTAGGCCGAGTTCAGCCAAAGAGATTTGGTCAGGACATGAACTCACTTGAATTCCGAATCAATCGCATTGAGCTTTTGGGACACATCCGCTCCAAGATGGGGCGCTACCTCGACATTCTCATTCCCATGCATAAGCTGAACGACGATCTCATTGAACGCATTGCCACATCGTTGAAAAACGGAGCAGGGAAAACGCAAGTTCGCATGCGTGTTTTGCATGGTCAAAGCGAGTTGCTCTTGCCATCCGGCAACTTCAACAAGGTCAATATTGAAGCGGAAGCATTGAAAGAACTTCAGGACATTCCGGAAATAGAATTCCAAGTGAGCGAGTCATAGTTAGCGTCCTTGCAACAAATGCATATCGGCAAGCACAAGTGCAGCCATGGCTTCTACGATGGGCACCGCGCGGGGCAGAACACATGGGTCATGACGGCCTGCAGCTTCGAGCAAAACTTCTTCGCCGGATGTATTGCGCGCTTGTTGTGCTTTACGAATAGTCGATACCGGCTTGAAAGCCACACGAAACACCAAATCATTTCCATTCGAAATCCCACCGGAAACTCCGGTTGAGCGAAGGTTATTTTCCGAGCCGTGTAGTTGCGTGCAAGCAAATCCATCGATAAGTTCGAATCCCTGAGAGGCATTGATTGAAAGCATGGCGTGAGCAAGCACTGCATGTAACTTATCAAACACGGGTTCTCCAAGTCCTGCAGGCAATCCCTTGCACACGCAAACAATCGTTCCTCCTACACTGTCACCGGCATCACGCGCTTCTTCGATACACGTCTGCATTTGAACCGCCGTTGCATCATGCGGACAACGCACCGGATTGTTATCGACTTGTGTCAAATCAAGTTCATCGTATCGGACAGGAACCTCAATGTTCTTCACACTCTGCACATACGCCTGAACCGAAACACCTGATTTAGCCAACATAATTTTAGCGAAAGCACCTCCGGCAACACGCGCCGCAGTTTCACGCGCGCTACTGCGTCCACCTCCACGATGGTCACGAATACCGAATTTTTTATCCCACACCTCATCGGCATGACCGGGACGATATACTTCAGCAAGCTCGTCGTAGTCGGATGGCTGCTGGTCTTCGTTATATAAAACAAATCCGATAGGTGTGCCAAGCGACGTTTGGTTCCACACACCCGACAGCACTTCAATTCGGTCAGACTCCTTTCGCGGAGAAGTAATAGCACTTTGCCCGGGCCTACGACGATCAAGTTCGAATTGCACATAATCAATTTCTACCTTGATTCCGGCAGGCATACCGTCAATCACCCCTCCAATGGCTGGACCATGTGACTCGCCAAATGTGGTAAGGCGAAAGAGTGTTCCAAATGAATTTCCAGACATAGGGCGAAGGTAATCACAATTGAATGTGCATCAGAAATACTATACTGAAGAGAAGCCCTACGAAACGTTTTATGGATATCAGTGCTCGTGGCAATGAACTTCATAGGTTGTGTCACCAACTGTAAAACCCCTGGCCTCAATCGCTTCCAACTCATCCCCGCAATACTCCCCTATTTCTACCTCACCAGTACTTGAATCATAATGACATTCATGGCATTTCTTCTTGCATGAAGCTGCCAATAACGATGTAGCGAACAGAATTGCAATAAACTTCATTTTCATAACGAGTATAGTTTATCAAAATTTAAATTGAATGCTCACATAAGCGTTGCGACCCGGAGCAGGCATCGCAATATTCTTTAACCTGGAAAGATGGTCGATGTACCTGTCATTCAACACATTTTTCACACCAAGACGAAACTCCCAATGTTGCTTGCCGGCAAGTTCAAATGCCAGCGACGCATCGAGCAAATGATAGGACTCACCGGGCACCTCCATGAAAGCTACTTTTCGCTGTGCATCCATATAGGTGTGCATCACGTTCACTTCGCGCAATCCGAATTTTCGCTTACCTTGAAACGAGTAGCGCACCGTTGTCTGCAAGCGCTGAGGCGGAAGAAATGAAACACTGCTATCTGTCGGTATGCGCGTGTTGATGTAGGACCACGTTGTTTCGAAATGAAGATTATGTGCAAAGTGCGGATGGTAGTGAAGGCCTACATCGTTGCCGTAAAACAACACTTCCGGGAGGACAGCGTACGCAAATGCCGGTATTCCATCTACATCGTAACCGAGCGGCTGTAAGTAGATGTAATCGCGAATGGCATTCACGAATGGATTGTAAAGCAACACAAGGTGGTCGCCTGTGATTTCAACAGTAAAATCGGCCTGACTCGCATACTCGGGACTCAAATCAACATCACCCACTTCATATCGCAAGGCGCCGTGATGAAATCCATTTGAAAGCAATTCTGTCAAATGTGGAGCTCTGTAGCCGGAAGAAAAGGATGCTCTTACCGTAGCCCTCTCCGTGTGATAAACTCCGCCGGCAGAAGCATTAAACCCCTGATAAGTGCGGCTCAAGATTTCTCCGTCTGAATTAAAAGCTCTCAAATAGCGGACATCA
>JBILCQ010000052.1:0-11196 GCA_044353065.1 Flavobacteriales bacterium
GGTAACGAGGTCGGGTGTTTAAGGATGAAGATTGTAATTTCGAGTTGTAAACGAAACAGAAAATAAAAAATGGGTTCGGGAAAGAAGGCAAAAGTGGTGTTATATCTCTCTGCATTGGCAGTGTTTGCAGTATTCACAGCCGCTTATCAGAAGAGCAGGCCCGAGGGCTATCACTCTGCTGCAGAGTTGGGGTCCTTTCGAAGCATGCAAGGTGGCCTTCCAACGGGCATGTCGGATATGTTCATGGGTTCGGGTCGTTGCGCCGGCTGCCATGGTGTCGACATGGACGTTGCGAATCCACCGCTCGCGCTGGTGGATGGAGAAGGTGTAAATGTCGGTCCGGCGGAAAACTGGCGAGCAACCATGATGGCCAATTCTGCCAAAGACCCCATGTGGCGAGCTAAATTGGCCCATGAAACATTGGTAAACCCTGGTCATGCCGGAGAGCTTACCAACAAGTGTACTTCATGCCATGCTCCCATGGGGCGTTTCGAAGCAGCTCACGATGGCGTTGAATTTTTCACGACCGAAATGCTTGATGCTGATTCGCTGGCTCTCGATGGAGTGAGTTGCATGGCTTGTCATGCTCAGCAAATTGAGACTGCCGGTTTGTTTTTTTCAGGCGAATTACATTACAATCCTGACACGATTTGGGGCCCCGTCTTCGATATACCCAAAGACGGTTTGCCCATGCAAGCGTTCATCATGGCCAACTTTGTTGGTGTAGCTCCGATTCCTCATCCCAAGGCCTCCGCTTCGGAGAGCTGTGCCGGATGCCATTCGCTCATTACCAATACAGCCGATTTACAGGGCAATGCAACAGGCACAACATTCATCGAGCAGGCAACTTATCATGAGTGGCTTAATAGCTCTTACAATACAGAAGATTTTCAATCGGTAGAGTGCCAGGGATGTCACATGCCGAAAACAGAAGAGCCCATTATCATTGCCTCCGGCTATGACTGGTTGCCCGGTCGCGAGCCGTTCGCCCAGCATTGGCTCGTTGGCGGAAATACATTCATGCTTGAACTGATGAAGAATCGCATCGATGAATTGGGAATCACGGCAAATGAACAGCACTTCCAAACAGTGATTGATCGCACACTTGACAATTTACAGAACCATACAGCAGAAATTGAAATCATTCCGGGAGAGATTGATTCTGATACCGCTCGCTACACCGTGCGCATCACCAATAAGGCAGGACATAAGATGCCAAGCGGATATCCCGCTCGCCGTGCTTTTGTTGAGTTTGTAATGACGGATGAAGACGGTAATGAAGTGTTTCACTCGGGCAGAATAAATCCTGATTTTGAAGTGCAAGGACAAAACGCGGATTGGGAACCTCACTACGATGTCATTCGGGATGATGTGAATGAGGTACAGATCTATGAAATGGTAATGGGTGATGTGATGGGCAATGTCACAACCGTTCTCGAGAGAGCGCATCACATGATCAAAGACAATCGTTTGGTGCCAACGGGCTTTAGTACCTCGCATGCGGCTTACGATACGACCATGATTGTGGGTGCTGCGGCGAGTGATCCGAACTTCAATGCAATCAATGGTTTGGAGGGAAGTGGAACGGACGACATTCAATATCACGTTCCTCTATCGGGAGTAAGCGGCAACGTAACGGTAACAGCTCGTTTCTGGTATCAGTCACTTCCACCGAAATGGAATGAGGAAATGTTTGCCATGGACCACCCACTCATCAATTCATTTGAAGAAATGTATTGGCAAGAAGGACCCGACCCGGTGGAAATGGCAAGCCATTCATTGAACAGTACCCTGCTGAGCGTGTCTGAAACTGCTCGTCTGTTTACCGTATCACCCAATCCAACTTCGAATGGTTTTGTGCAAGTAAATGCGGGAAAGGACGTCATTCAATTGATCAGAGTCTATAGTCTGGATGGAAAGATTGTCGAGACTATTCGACCGCAGTCAACACAGTCGAATGTGAAACTTCCTCTCATCGTAGGAACGTATTTGCTCGAGGTTCAAACGAGCCGTGGCCGCAAGGTTGAGCGAGTGATTCGAAGATAAGAACTCAGAATGAAACATAAAAAAAGCCGCTGTAAAGCGGCTTTTTTATTTGGAGTAGTTTGAATTATTTATACAGTACTTCTTTCGCTGTGCGCACTACATCGGCCACTTGAGGCAATGCAGCATCGATGAGCGTCGTGGCAAAGGCAAACGGAGTGTCGCTTTGAGTAAGGCGACGAATTGGAGCATCGAGGTAATCGAAAGCATGGCGTTGCACACGATAAGCAATCTCGGTTGAGATGCTTGCTACCGGCCAAGACTCTTCGAGGATGATGAGGCGATTCGTTTTCTTCACCGATTGAACGATGGTGTCGATATCCAACGGGCGTATAGTGCGAAGGTCAATTACTTCCATGCTGATGCCCTCTTTTTCCAATTCAGCAGCAGCAGCCAGCGCGGTCTTCATGATTTTACCGAATGAGACCAGCGTAACATCCGTTCCTTCTTTCTTGATATCGGCCACACCAATTGGGAGTATGTATTCTCCATCGGGAACCAATCCTTTGTCGCCATACATTTTTTCACTTTCGAAAAACACGACCGGATCATTGTCGCGGATGGCCGCTTTCAGAAGTCCTTTTGCATCGTATGGATTGGAGGGTGTAATTACTTTCAAACCTGGTACGTGCGCATACATCGATTCGAAGCTCTGCGAGTGAGTGGCAGCGAGTTGTCCTGCCTGACCGTTTGGACCTCTAAACACAATTGGAACATTGTATTGACCGCCGCTCATTTGAAGCATTTTCGCTGCAGAATTGATGATTTGGTCAGCGGCCAGAATGGCAAAATTCCAGGTCATGAATTCTACAATCGGACGAAGACCATTCATGGCAGCACCTACTGCAATACCCGAAAACCCGAGCTCTGCAATAGGAGTATCGATTACACGCTTAGCTCCAAACTCATCGAGCATCCCTTTTGAAGCTTTGTAAGCTCCATTGTATTCGGCCACTTCTTCTCCCAAAAGAAATACGGACTCATCGCGACGCATTTCTTCGGTCATGGCTTCACATATAGCTTCTCTGAATTGAATTTCTCTCATGGTTTTTTTTGAATAGGGCGTAAAAATAGCAGGATTTTGCTTCGACGTATTGATCCATTGTATACATGTTGCTTGCGTCATTATTACGATTAGCTTGCAGCTTTCCTAGTTTTTATTTCCATGCTCGAAGCGCAAATCTCCACAGAGGCCATCATCCAATGTCTTTCTCAGGCAGGAAGACTGATCATGGAAGTTTATAATGCAGGTGAATTGGAAGCTCAAGTGCAATGGAAATCGGACAATTCTCCCCTTACACTGGCAGATAAAAGGTCGAACGCTTTGCTGATAGATTTTTTGAACGGGTTTGATGCTGAAATACCCGTAATGTCTGAAGAATCAGAGGAAGTAGATTTTAATATCCGTAAGGAATGGAAGCGTTATTGGTGCCTGGATCCGCTTGATGGTACCAAGGAATTCATTAAGCGCAATGGTCAGTTTACGATTAATCTTGCGCTCATGGAAAACGCTGAGCCGGAGCTTGGGTTTATTCATGTGCCGATTACTGGCCAAACGTATTGGGCCGCAAAGAATCAAGGCGCGTTTTTGCATGATGGTACTATG
Organism: Flavobacteriales bacterium; assembly: GCA_044353065.1. Classification (GTDB taxonomy): domain Bacteria; phylum Bacteroidota; class Bacteroidia; order Flavobacteriales_D; family Sanyastnellaceae; genus JAIBBG01. Next base: position 3,650 of record JBILCQ010000052.1, read on the forward strand.
AGTAGCCTGATTCGAGCCAACAGTAAGAAGTCAGATTTAATCGCTGTTAGCAGTAGCTCCCATGGTTCGCACGAAGAGATGGAGTGGATGAAAAAGTTTCCCATTAAAAGCCACATCAAAGTAGGTAGTGCGTTGAAGTTTTGTTATATAGCATCTGGCCTCGCAGATGTCTATTACAGAAGCGGACCTACCATGGAATGGGATACTTGTGCCGGTCATTTACTGGTTGAAGAGGCGGGTGCAATGTTTTCTTACATCAGCGAAAACGTATCTCACTACAACAAGCCGAGTTTGCTGAATCCCCCCTTTTGTGTAAACATTCCACTATGATCCAGTTTAAACATTACATCGATTTTCTGAGGTTTCGATATCCGTTTCGAATTGCACACGGTGAGCGATTGGGTACCGATGTAGTTTTCGTTGTAATGAGTTGTGATGATTTGCTAGGATACGGTGAGGCCACACTTCCTCCTTATTTGGGTGTGAGCACAGCTGATGTAGAGGAGGCATTTTCGAGACCGGGAATTGGGGATGCTCTCGCGTTGAAAAATCCGCATGGTTGGTTTCAGGCTCTTCTGCAGATAATCCCGGATAACATGCCTGCGTTGGCTGCGCTTGATATGGCGCGTTGGCAGATTTACTTAGCCGGATCCAATTTTTCACTGGAGGAACCATTGGGCAATCGACCGATCGACAAAAGCATTCCGCATACATTCACGTTGGGGGTTTCGAATGAAAAAGAGATGGAGGAGAAAATAACGTATGCGCAGAATCTGGGTTTTACGTTATTCAAGCTGAAGCTTGATGGGAAACATGACCGGGAAATGCTCACCGGTTTTCGCCGACTATCGGATGCTCCTTTCGCAGTAGATGCCAATCAGGCTTGGAATAAGTTGGATCAAGCGCTCGGCCTTCTCGATTTTTTAGAGTCGGAGAATTGTGTTTTGATAGAGCAACCGTTCCACAAAAGTGATAGAGAGTATTCGAATAACTTAAAGGATAGAACCGAAATTCCTGTCATTGCCGATGAGGCGTGTCGTCAAATAAATGAATTGGAAGGTGTTCTACAAGCTTTCGACGGAGTGAACGTCAAGTTGCAGAAGTGCGGCGGAATTACGCCGGCTATCGAACAGTTGAAAGCTATTCGCTCTAGCGGGAAAAAAGCCCTGATTGGTTGTATGAGTGAATCAAGTATTGGCTGCAATGCGGCAGAAAGGTTGGCCTTTCTATGCGATTGGGCCGATTTGGATGGCCCTTATTTGAATGCCAACAATCGCGAACTCTGTGAGAAGTTAGGCTATTCGTTGTAGATGCGTTCGCTTACCAAAACCGAATTGGAGTCCCACATTTTCCAAGTGTCCACTTTTTTACCCATGCTATATACCATGTGATAGCGCTTCACTCCTTGTTCGTCCCAAACAGTCCAAATTCCATCCTTTAGTCCGTCTTTATAGAACGCTTCACCGAGTTTCTGTCCACCGGCGGCAAACTGAACCCAAACTCCGTCCTTTTTGCCCTGGTTGTATTGACCGATTTCTTCTACGAAACCTTTGGGGTGGTAGTATTTAATCTCGCCGTGCAGCAATCCGTCTTTTACTTCGATAGATTGTTTTTTCGCAGGATTAGAAGAGTTGTCTTCCATAATGGCACTGCCCGTATAGAGATTACCATTGAGGTCGGTATATACACCATCTTTCAGTATTGGACTTTGCGCTGAAAGGCCCGAAATGATTAGGGCACAAAACACTACGAGGGAAAAGAATCGGTTCATTGCTTGAGTAGACCATAAGGTGGTGGTTTACCTTAGGTTTACGCAAACGTAACGATTATTTAACATAAAGGTTCCGGTTACAATGTTAAATCTTTACGGATACTTTATTTCTCGCTTAGATAGATAATGCTGCCGCTTTGAAGCTCTGAAGTCTCCAAAGAACGTGTTTCGAAAGAAACGAGTGAGCATAATATCGTGGATTCGTTGTCAACCGGAAGCTCAATGACGACTTTACCCTCTTCATCAGACCACAATGTCATCGATCCATCGACTGAGACTTGAACTCCCGTGAGTGCCTCGCCGGTTGTGGCGTCCACTAAATGACATTCGACAAGTCGCTTGATTGGATTGGGTCCGCCATTAGCTACTGATGCAAATGAGCTTACACACAACAAGAGGGCCATCAGAATCGAAACGAATTTCATGATGCAAAAGTCAACGGTCGGGCAAATCCAGATGTTAACGCTCGGTTATGTGCGTATTAAGGCTTTTTGAAGTATTCCATGAAGGTGTGAAATTGCGCATCGAATTTTTGAAGATTCTCAAGGTCTACTTTGTACTCTGCCTTGGCTCCGAAAATTCTACCTTGCAGCAGGCCGGCTCGTTTCAATTCTCTTAAATGCTGTAAAACGGTGGCGTTCGATAATTGGGGGACTTCAATGTTTTCTCCGCGAACAACAAAGCCTTTTTTGGCTATTTCTATCAATACTGCAATTCGTGCAGGATGCCCCAATGCTCTGGTGAAATGAGCCAGGTCTTTTTCTAAATCGTTATATGCACTTTTTTCGTCCAACGGAGAATTGCGTTATCAAGCAAAGTTGAAATCTCCGTGTTGAGCCGAGGTGAATGAAGTGTTACTCTTTTATGAAGTTACCGAAAAGCGACTCCGGTTTAATAACGAAGGAGCTTTTCTATGCATTGACCCAAATAGCGATTTGCTAAAAAGTTTTTCTCGAGTTCTGCATTGAAAGGAATTGGAGTGTCCAAACTGGCGCATCGTACCACCGGGGCATCTAAATGCTCAAAGCAGTGTTCCCCGATTCGTGCAGCGATTTCGCCTCCGATTCCGCCCGTCAGTGAGTCTTCGTGGAGCACGAGAACGCGTCCTGTTTTTTTGACCGATTGATAGATGGTTTCCATGTCAAGAGGTAAAAGCGTTCGAAGATCAATGAGATCTGCTTCTTGTTCCGGGTGTTCGTTTAAATAATCCAGGGCCCAATGAACGCCCAGCCCGTAAGTGACAATTGTAAATTGTTGACCTGTTTTTACCATTTGAGCTTGGCCAAATGGAATCGTGTAGAAATCGGTTGGGACCTGGCCTGAAATACTGCGGTATAATCCTTTGTGTTCGAAAAATATGACCGGGTTGGGGTCTTCGAATGCTTGGCAGAGCAGGCCTTTTGCGTCATAAGGAAAGGCTGGATAAACTACTTTCAGTCCGGGAGTATGCGCAAACCATGCTTCGTTACTTTGGCTGTGGAATGGGCCGGCAGCCATTCCTGCACCTGTGGGCATGCGCACGACCACATCGGCTTTTTCTTGCCAGCGATAATGAAGCTTAGCCAAATTATTTACAATTTGATTGAAGCCACATGTTACAAAGTCGGCAAATTGCATTTCTACCATTGCCTTCCATCCGCTCATGGAAAGACCTAGTCCGGTCCCAACAATAGCAGACTCACAGAGCGGCGTATTTCGCACGCGCTCTTTGCCGAACTCAGCTACGAAGCCTTCCGTTACTTTGAAGACACCTCCGTAATCGGCTATGTCCTGTCCCATCAACACCAGTTTGTCATGGCGTTTCATGCTGCTTCGAAGTCCGTCGCTGATTGCATCAATGAATCGTCGCTCCGAGGTTTCCGGGCTAATGGGCGCAACCGTAGAATTGGCAAAAGGAGCGTAAACATCATCCACTTCCTTAGCGGTTGCTGGCTCTATGTCGGGCTCCGCATAGGCAATCTTCAGCGCATCGTTAATCTGTTGCTTCAGCTCCGATCGTATTTGTCCTTCCGATTCCTCATCGATTATTCCGCGCTCAAAAAGCCATGCCTCGTAATTGTCAACCGGATCTTTTTTCTCCCATTCCTGAATCAGTCCATCCGGATAATACTTGGTGCCGCTTGCCTCTTCATGTCCGCGTAAACGAAACGTCATGAACTCCATTAATATCGGACGTGGGCGCTTGCGGATGCTTTCGGCAGCCTTGCGCACTGCGTTATAAACCTCTATGATGTTATTGCCATCGACTTGAATGGCATCTTCCGCCGGCATTCCATAGCCAATAGCTTTGTCAATGAACTGAGCGCAACGGAATTGCTCTCGACTGGGAGTCGACAATCCCCAAGCATTATTTTCAATGGCAATGATTACGGGTAGATCCCAGACTGTTGCCACATTCAACGCTTCGTGGAAATCGCCTTCGCTTGCTCCTCCGTCGCCGCAGAAAACAATAGTTGCCTTTTGTTGGCCACCGAGTTTATTGGCCAGCGCAATACCATCTGCAATTCCAAGCTGTGGCCCGAGATGTGAAATCATGCCCACTACTTTATGCTTCTGTGTTCCAAAGTGAAAGGAGCGATCTCTACCTTTAGTAAAACCTCTTTCTTTCCCCTGGAATTGCATGAACAGTTGATCGAGCGGGAGATTGCGTCCGGTGAATATGCCCAAATTGCGATGCATAGGCAGAATATATTCTTCGGGATCCATGGCCAAGGCCACACCTACTGATATGGCTTCTTGTCCGAAACTGCTAAACCATTTTGAAATCTTTCCCAGTCTCAGTTGGCTGAGCATTTTTTCCTCGATCAGACGGGGAAGCAGGATTGCTTTGTAGATGCGCAACAATTCATCATTGCTCAATCCATGATTCTTGTTGAATTTCAAAACGGGCTTTCGTAATGCAGGCATACCGGAATTTTGGCCGTGAAATTAGCATATTTCGAAGGCAGTTTGCATATATCCTGAATTGTCAGAGACCATGAAAATTCTGTATTCATATTATTATACTTGCTGGAAATTATCTTGAAATCGTAGGGAATTATGTGTTTTAATATATTTCGAATATGACAAATGTTGTCATTTTTCGAAGCGTTAAATCCCTGAAGCGTTTACATTTGCCGAAATTAAAATATACAGAATGGCAAAAGCAATTTATCTGGCTCAAATTCGAAGCAGAATGGAGTCTATTCAAAAAGAGTATAATGCTCTTTCAGAAGCTTATCAGATATTGCAGCGAGTTGATTCGTCGCGCGGAAGAAAGGCGAAAATCCCAAGTCTGCAGGACATGTTGGGCGCTGAAGTGAAGGTTAAGACAGGTAAGCGTGGACGTCCGCCAGGGGCGAAAAATAAGCCTGGCGCAAAAAAGCCTGGGCCGAAACCAAATCCAAGCAACGTTTCTAATTCGACCGGTTCAAAAACTACAGAAGTAAATAATAAACCTGCAGTAAAGACATCCCCTGCGAAGAGAGGAAGGCCTGCTAAGCCGGTTGTGGAAATTAAATCTGAAAAGCCAAAGGCAATAGCTCCCATTTCCAAGCCATCGAAATCGAACATAAAAGCGAAGTCAAAAGCCAAAATAAAGCCTTCGGGCAAGCCCTCGGCAAAGAAGCCGGGTACTAGAAGTCGTATTCCAAATCTGGCTGAAAAAATCCAGGAAATTGTAGGCAAGAGTGCACGATTTACAACGAACTCTGTCATTACGGATAAATTGGCCGGATTATATCCCGCAAAATCCCGCTCTGATTTAGGGAAATATATATCAGTCATTTTGGCTAACATGAAAGCCAGAAAGGAGTTGGCGGTTGTAACACAAGATGCGAAAGGCAATAAAATGCGCTCAGGCTTGTGGGGGTTGCCAACCTGGTTTGATGGTACCAAGCCCAAAGCAGAATTTCTCAAGTAGAATTTTTTAAGAGCCCGAAAGGGCTCTTATTTTTGTTATCACTTTTTTGGATGAATAGTCCAACGTACTATGGCGATTGAAAAAGAATTTACACTCACAATTCAAGATGTGATTTCAGACAGATTGCAGGCCGCAATTGAGTCGTCGCTATCGAGAAATCAAATTTTATCAAGCTATCGCATTCTCCGTAAATCGATTGATGCTCGCGGACGGACTATCAAAATCAATTATAAGGTTGCTATCTATTTGGAGGGAGAGTCAGTTCCCCCAAGCTTCCGCGAGCGAGAGTTTCAGCGTGTGACTTCTTCTTGCAAGCGAGTAGTGATAATTGGAGCAGGGCCCGCGGGGTTGTTTGCGGCTTTGAAGTGCATCGAATTAGGAATGCAGCCTATTGTAATAGAAAGAGGTAAGGATGTGCGCTCACGCCGTCGCGATCTCGTTTCAATTCACCGCGAGCACCGCGTAAATCCGGATTCCAACTATTGTTTCGGAGAAGGTGGTGCAGGTACGTATTCTGATGGTAAACTATATACACGCAGCACGAAGAGAGGCGATGTCCGCTCTGTATTGGAAACCCTCGTGCAATTTGGTGCTTCGGAAGAAATCTTGTCGGATGCTCACCCGCACATTGGAACAAACAAATTGCCCGGAATCATAGAGTCAATTCGGAATAGTATAATCAAAATGGGTGGTGAAGTTCATTTTGATACACGAATGACGGATGTAATTCACAATGGCAAAATCATTCAATCCATTCAGCTTTCAGATGGTCGAATGATAAGTGCCGATAGTTATATTCTGGCAACCGGACACAGTGCTCGGGATGTCTTTCAGTTATTGAATGATCGAAATATACTGATTGAGTTTAAGGCATTTGCCGTAGGTGTTCGAGCTGAACATCCGCAATCGTTAGTAGATGCTTCTCAATATCATTGCGACACAAGACCAGAGCCCTTACCCGCGGCTAGTTACAGCTTGGTTCATCAAGTTGGTGGCGTTGGCGTTTATTCTTTCTGCATGTGCCCGGGAGGTATCATCGCACCGTGCGCAACGGAACAGCAGGAGGTTGTTACCAATGGTTGGTCACCAAGTAAGCGAAACAATCCTTTCGCCAATAGTGGAATTGTAGTGCCGGTCGACTGGTCGGTAATGAACGATTTTCGCCGGTATGGGGCTCTTGCAGGTTTGCATTATCAGCGTGCCATTGAGCATGCGTGCTGGCAGGCCGGAGGCTCTACGCAATGCGCGCCGGCGCAGAGACTAGTTGATTTCCTGGAAAGGAAGAAGTCTACTTCACTTCAACAAACAAGCTACCAGCCGGGAGTAGTGTCTGCCGATTTGAATAGTTTGTTGCCGGATTGGGTGAGCTCCAAATTGCGGGGTGGCTTTGAAGCATTCGGAAAAAAGATGCGCGGCTACGTTTCGGATGCTGCGATGCTCGTGGCACCGGAAACCAGGACTTCTTCACCGGTAAGAATACCACGTCACACCGAATTACTTTGTCATGTGGAGTTGGAAAACCTATACCCATGCGCCGAAGGAGCAGGCTATGCCGGTGGAATTGTAAGCGCGGCCATAGATGGTGAGCGAGTTGCTATGGCGATTTTACAGAAACTGAATGAATGAATTTTCGTTCATTTTTAACGTAGGCAACTAAAAATCAAACAAAATCATCTACATTTACGTTTAAGGAAACTTTTTGGGAATCATGTTAAACGGAACGCTGAAATACTTTTTGCTGTTTTGTCTTGCACTAACGTGTCGTATCGGGATGTCCCAAAATGACATTGCCCACGTGTTTGGCCAGTTGAAGGATCAAACCACCAAAAAGAAACTCGAGGGCGTTATTGTTCAGGTGTTCAAAGACGGAATGGT
>JBILCQ010000277.1:0-3263 GCA_044353065.1 Flavobacteriales bacterium
GAATGGATGCACTATTTACACCACTGCTGAAATCGCCAACAACTGTGTTCAAACGATTCCAACTACTCAATTGACATCACAATTCTGCAACGCTTCAGAACTTGGATTGGATGCGGTTGTGGCATGTGAAATTGTAACAGGTGCTGATCAGTACATGTGGCGCGTTACAACCACTACAGGAACCATCCTTTTCAACGCATACACTCCCAACAATGAACTCAACGTGGGAACTGTTACAGGCATCGACTTTAGCTCTACCTACATCATCGGTATCAAGGCACGCGTCAACGGAAACTGGGGTTCATTCGGTAGCTCATGTTCTGTTACTACCGAGAGCATTACACTTCCTACCACAGGGATACAAGCTTCGGATTGCGGAACGACCATCAACGGTTGGGACCAATCAATTCATGCTGACGAAATCAATGATGCTGTAAACTATGAATGGCAAATTATCGGCAACGGAAACACGATGAACGCAACATCCATTGAAGCAGCAATCGCTATCGATCAGAGCTTAGACCTGATCCAAGGTGAGACATATGAGATTCGAGTTCGTTGTGAGTTGAGCAACGGCATGTATACTGAATGGAGCACATACTGTTCATTTACAATGGGCACTGTGCTTCCGGTAAATGAAAACAGCGGTTCCGCATTTCAATTCAACCTCTACCCTAACCCGAACAACGGATCATCAGTTCAAATCGATTGGAATGATGCTGCCAATAGTGACAACAATTTGACTGTTACCATTACAGATGCAGCAGGCAAATTGATTTCTCGTGAGGTGATAGACGGCGGAGTAGCAGGAAATCACACTATCAATTTCGATAATCAATTAACTGCAGGATTCTACATGGTAACCGTTGAAACAACTACGCAGCGAATTGAAAAGAAACTTTTAGTGAATTAAGATAAGGGTGGAGACCAATACAAATGGTCGAAGTAGTTAGCCCGCTGGCCTCACGGTCGGCGGGCTTTCTATTGTTGAATCAATCCAAAAAACGGCTTCGCTCTTCGGGTGATGGAATTCTACATGCGTCACGTTTTCCAAACCACCGATATCGATTTCGGGCAACCCAGTCATAAATCGTATCGCGCACCAACGTTGGCACGATTAAAAAAGGAAGGCACAATACGCCATACCACGCCATGTCGCGCATGATGAGCAAAACCGCTGTCGATTTCACGAAACACTTTCCATTTCTATAATAGACAATCGACGAAAGATCCTTGACCATGGTATCCGTTAAAAGTCGCTTTGCCGTGTTGCCTTGAAGTGACGAAAACATCAAATTACCCTTGGTATTTCTGGCCATCAACCAATTGATTGTGCTATTGCAGAAATTGCACACCCCATCGAAAAAGACAATAGATTCAGGCTTTGACATCTTCACGAAAGTAAGTAATACTATCGGTAACAAACCAAGCTTCGTACTTATCTTGCGCGCCTCAAGAAACCGACACCATGTACTACAGCGACTACCTTCAATTAGATAAAATACTCGGAGCACAAGAACTGGAAAGCGATAAAGTAAATCGTCATGCACACGATGAGATGTTGTTCATCATCATTCACCAGTCGTATGAGCTTTGGTTCAAGCAGATCATGTTTGAAGTGGATTCAGTTCATCGGATCATGTCGAAGCCGGCGATCAACGACAATTCACCCGAGCTGATGATGGTTTCGCGGAGATTGTTCCGCGTGGTCGAAATTATGCGCGTGTTAGTACACAAGGTCGATATCCTAGAAACCATGACACCGCTCGACTTTCTCGACTTCCGCGATTTGCTTCGACCTGCGAGTGGTTTTCAAAGTATACAGTTCAAGATTTTGGAAGCCAAACTCGGTTTGAAAATGGAGCACCGCCATGGCCAGGAATACTATACGAGCCAATTGCGCCCCGACGATAAAGCAACGATTCAAACGCTTTCGAAAGAACCCACGTTGCTCGAACTGCTGAATCAATGGTTGGAGCGAATGCCGTTTTGGGAAGACAAGAAGCTCTGGGAAAACGGAAACGACAAAGCGTTTTGGAACCACTACCGGGAAACATACAGCGAATCACTTGGCGAGGGCGAAAAGCTGAACATGCAGCGATTCGATGACTTGTTTATGAACTCAGAAACGAAAGAAGGTGTGTTATCAGACAGAGCTCGCCGAGCGGCGTTATTCATTCTGCTCTACCGCGATTATCCGCTTCTCCAAAATCCATATCGCATTATCAATCTTTGTTTGGAAGTTGATGAACTGCTGGCAACCTGGCGCTGGAGACACATGAACATGGTTCACCGCATGATTGGCACACGCGCAGGCACAGGAGGCAGCACAGGCAAGGGATATTTGCGTGAAGCCGCTCTCAAACACTATGTATTCGGTGAATTTGCGGAGCTCAATAGTTTCATGATCGAACGCCGCAAATTGCCCGCACTTTCACCTGAGCTGGAAAAAGTGCTGAGCTTTCAGCACTGAGAATTTAATTCGTGACGGCTTTATTTTCCGGAATAAAAGAAAACGCGGCAAGCAACCATCCTGCGATAAACAGAAGTCCTCCAATAGGTGCCACAGGCCCGAGCCATGCGAAGTCTATTCCCGTTACAGGCATGCTGGAACGCAAATAGAGAGATGCACAGAAGAACAACATGCCGAGTGCAATAGCGTGCATAGCCCAACGATGTATTTGCTGCTTCACGAAACCATCTCGTCCGGCAACAGCCAGTATCAATAGTCCAAAACTTTGGTAAACCTGATACTTCACCGCCGTATCCCAAGAGTTCAATGCTTCAACAGACAAATGTGGCTTCATGGCATGTGCTCCCATTGATCCGAGAACGACCGATAAAGCAAGGGAAATGCAGGCGATACGTGCGTAATTCATGACACAAAAGTAAATTCACAAGCCATCATTTTTTTCAACATTTGAAATCCATCCCATTCGCCTGCGCACTTTTGAAGAATGTCAGAAATCATCGCCGGGCGGAAAACCTTCACACTACTCGATTTGGCGGAGAGCATTCAACGAATGTTTTCGACGCATTTCAATCGAACGTATTGGGTAAAGGCCGAGATGAACAAGCTGAATCATTACAACCATTCGGGGCATTGTTATCCGGAATTGGTGCAAAAGGAAAACGGTAAGACCGTTGCAGAGTTCAAGTCCATCTTGTGGAAGAACGACTATGAGCGAGTGAACCGACAGTTTATTGATCAGATCAAAGAGCCCCTCAAAGACGGCATTAAAGTGCTGTGCGAAGTGTCGGTG
>JBILCQ010000278.1:0-3251 GCA_044353065.1 Flavobacteriales bacterium
TTGATGCCGAGGTCGAAGGTAATCGGCATGATATAGTTTGAGTCGACCGGAATGCCATTCTTGGCAGCCGGAACCCACGTGGGGAGCGAGGTTACGAAGCGAAGCGCTTCGGCGTCGAGTGCTGCGCTGACACCATCGGTCACGGTGGGCTGGCTCACTTCGCCGGTTGCATCAATCGTGAAAGTGACATATACCGTTCCTTGTACTTTATCTTTTTTGGCTTGCTCGGGATAGTTCAGCGAGTCGCGCACTAAGGTTTGCAGGGCTGTCATGCCGCCGGGAAACTTAGCCGGTTGCGAGGTGCGGTTCGTTTTTACGAAATGCTCATCGGGATAGAAACGATCGGGTTTCGGTTTGCCTTCGAAATTCCAGCGCTTCCATGCACCGACCTTGAATCCGTTCTTGAATCTTCCTTCCGACTCTTTATATCCATTCGCGTAGAAATAGGTGAAGCTTCCATTGCCGACTTGAAGATCCTTGTCAGCATAAACCCCCGTCATAAACGATTCTCCGGTGATGTATTTCTCTGTTACAACGTAGGTGCTGTCGTTAACGGCGTTTACCTCACGCTCAAAACGTATCTTATTTATGTCGGAAGTTTTTCGATGCTGAAAATCCAGCGAGTCGCGCCGAATTTGGGAAGAAGCCTGCATTGACCATAATGCAATGCATACACACAAGGCAATTCGTAGAATTTGAGTCATACAATTTAGTCGCTTGAAATTAGGCGCAGCTAAAGTAAGCAAAATTAAGACGTCTCTTTTGTCGAAGGTTGTCTCCTTTTGCGAACATTTGCCGAAAATTATTTGTCGAATGGACTACGTATTTGAAAAGTTGTGGAATGACACGGTAAAGCGTATTTCATCGCACTATGGGGAAACGCTCGATTACGCTGCGATTTTATTTTTGATTGGCGTGCAAGAGTTAGGGCAAGATTACCAGAAGTTTAAGAAGGACCAGAAAGTGGAGTTGATGCACATCGGCATTTGTTCTCTATTGGTTTCTTATGGCTATTACACGTTCATTGGCCGCGACGAAGAGGGCTGGCCGCATTTCGAGCGCAACAGTGCCTTGCCGCATCTTACTCCGCAAGAGCAAGAGTTGCTGGTGAGGAAGGCGATTGTGAGATACTTTGAGTAGTGGCGAGTGGCGAATGACGAATTTGTCACTCGCCATTCGTCATTCGCCATTCGCCACTTTTAGTTATCTTCGCCCAAATCATTCCGCCATGCGTTTTTTACTCTTTTCCATTTTCACATTCTTCGGTATCGCACTTTTTGCGCAAGCTCCTGAAGTTATTCCTTACCAAGCTGTGGCTCGCGATGCTGCAGGACAGGCGTTGAACAATGCTACGATCAATGCACGATTTACCATTCACAATGGTGCTTCGACGGGTGCTGCGGTGTGGCAGGAAGAGCAAACAGTGACAACGTCTGCCTTGGGATTGTTTACCGTGCAACTCGGAAGAAACGTTGCGCTCAGGAGCGTGAACTGGGGTGAAGGCGCAAAGTTCATGCAAGTGGAAATTGACCTGGGACAGGGCTTTGTGGATATGGGCACGCAGCAAATGTTGAGTGTGCCGTATGCGTTGTATGCCGGTTCGGTGTCATTGAATATAAGTGCCACGGGCGATACGCTCTTTGTTGGTAGCGGAGAATCTGTGATTATTCCCGGTATCAGTGAAGCCAATCCGGAATGATGATGGCGTTATGCTAATCCAATCGGCTTAAAACAGCCCACCGCTTCAGCGGTGGGAAATAAAAGTTTTATCGCATTTCAATTCACCCCACGATTTAAATCGTGGGCTGTTTGCATGCATTCCATTTCAATCGCCCCCATAGAGCGCCGCGTTTTTTTTTGGAGTCGTTCAAGGTCACAATTTGTGACCTTGAATATTGGGTTCCCCCTAGGTCAGCACAAACAAGTTATTCTGCATTCACCACTCTCCCTATTCTCTTAGCTGCATTCGACTTCGCACGGCCAACAGTCCCTGTCACTTGAAATTCGCCACTCGCCATTCGCCATTCGCCATTGGCTCCTCGCCCCTTTTACTATCTTCGCGCAAACCACAACCCCATGCGTTTTTTACTTGTCTTTCTGCTGAGCGCATCTCTCCTTCGAGCGCAATTTCACTACACCGAATTTTATCCGACGTCGGTTGTAGGCAAGCCGGAGTGGGTGCAGCTGTTACACAGCGAGAATCCTAACTACTGCGAAGTGTTGGAGGCATATCAGCAGTATTACCTCAATCACACACTCGAGAAAAATGCCGACACGCATTTCTTCAAACATTGGGTGGCGCGCGTGCGTCCGTATGTGCAACCCGATGGTCGTATTGTGATGCTGACGGCTGAAGAGCGTAGCGAGAAGGAGGCGCGGATTCGCAACGCACAACAGTCGGGCGCACGCGGCGGATCGCAACTCGACATTTGGCACTACGAAGGTCCTGTGCATCACGTGAACGGAGAAGGTTCGCCCCTGGAGCCGGGCTTCCGCCACAGCAACGTGTATTGCCACGACCGCAGCAGTCAGAATCCGCAGCTATTGTATTGCGGCACTGAAAGCGGTGGACTTTATAAAACTGTCGACGGTGGACAGCACTGGGAATACGTTACGCCCGGTCTCATCATGGGCAGTGTGACCGCAGTGCGTGTGAAGCCAAGTGATGACCAAGTGGTGATCTTAAGTGCGGAGAATGATTTGTACCGTTCGGTCGATGGTGGACTTACGTGGCAGGTCATCGGTCAGCCGTCGTTTGTTTCGCAAAATATCTCGGCATGGGAAATTGCCTTTGCGCCTGACAATAACGATGTAGTGTTTGCGGCTACTTCGCAAGGCCTGTTTCGAAGCGCAAACGGCGGAGACACCTTCACGGAAATTCTTCCTAACCGCTGCGAAGCCATTGCATTCAAACCGGGCGAGCCGCAAACGGTTTACACCATTCATTTCGATAGCTCGGTGGGTTTTGCGCGCTTCTACAAGAGCACCGATGGCGGACAAACTTTTTCGCTGAGCAATACGGGATGGTTCGACAGCTCCATGGGCGACATCGACATTCAAGGCGGACGACTCGCCGTGACCGAAGCAGACCCCAACCGCATTTACGCTTGTTTGGTCGGTTATCAGAACACCGGTTCGACGGTGACCACCAATGGGTGGGTGGGCACGTGGGTGAGTTATGATAGTGGAGCAACTTGGTCACTGCCGCACGGAACCATTGGAACGCCCTACACGGCAGATCACCCGAATCT
>JBILCQ010000053.1:0-11093 GCA_044353065.1 Flavobacteriales bacterium
TGAAAGATTCTATCGTGTCGATAAAAGTCGATCGCGAAACGAAGGCGGTTCCGGATTAGGTCTTGCCATTTGCAAGCACATTGTAGATAGTCACAATCAAAGTATTTCTGTTCGAAGCACGGAAGGCGTAGGAAGCACATTTGCTTTCACACTGAAGAAATTCGGATCATAGTCCTGCCCAATCTGGACGAACGAAAAAGTTTTCTTGCTTTTCATCTCCAATGGTGGTTTGCGGCCCATGCCCGGAATACACTACGTAATCGTCGGGAAGCGCATACATTTTCGTTTGAATAGAACGTACCAAATCCGCGGCATTGCAACCCGGTAAATCCACGCGGCCAACACTTCCTTTAAAGAGAACATCACCGGAAAAAACAACCTTTTCTTCGTGGCATACAAATGCGAGATGCCCGGGAGCATGGCCCGGAACGAAAAGTACTTCAAACGAAATGTCACCCGCTGATATCACTTCATTTTCCTCAATGGTTTGGGCCGGCATAACAGAGGGTCGATAAGGTATCCCAAACATGAGACTGGTGGAAGCCGCCCGCTCAATGACAGGAAGCTCCAACGCATGACATCGCATGTGGATATTATATCGCTCTGCGACGGCTGTATTTCCGAGTATATGGTCGAGATGGCAATGCGTATTCAGAATAAGTTGCGGGGCCAATTTTTCTTCTTCGATATAGTCAAAGAGTATGGAATCTTCCGAAACGTCTGTCATTCCCGGGTCTATGATGATAGCATTGCCTTTCGAATCGGCGATTACGTAAGTGTTCTCGGAGAAAGCATTGAACGTGAACTGAGCAATGCGGAAGGGTGTTTTCATACGTTTTTTGTAGTGTTCCTGTCGTTCTGGAATGACAAAGGTCGCACGTTTTGGATAACGTTTAAACGCTATTTTAGCACCTCATCGTCGGTATGAATAAAACTGCTTTTCAGAGACTGCTTTTATTGGTTGTTGCGCAGCTGTGCGTTGTACTTGCATATGCGCAGTTTTATCAAGGTACCAACATGGAGTTTGGAAAGAACCGTGTGCAATACCGCGAGTTTACCTGGTTCTATTATCCGTCCGAAAATTTTGAAGTGTATTACTATGTAGGCGGTGAAGATTTGGCTCAGTATACCTTGATGGCTTGCGAGCGCAACCTCAAGGAAATGCAGCAGTTCTTTGATTTTACCATTGATGAGAAGATTGAAGTTATATCGTACTTGAATCAAAGTGAATTCCGACAAAGCAATCTCGGTTTGACCGGTGATGATCAGTACAACATTGGGGGAGCTGCCAAGATTGTAGGAAGCAAAATGTTTACGTATTATGAGGGTGATCACCTCTTACTAGAACGCCAGATTAGAGAAAACTTAGCTCGTGTTTTATTTGCCCAACTTGTATATGGCGGTAACTGGAAAGACGTGCTAAAGAACTCCACGTTGCTTTCCATTCCCAAGTGGTTCGAAGAAGGAATTATCGCTTTCGCTGCCGAGGGTGTTTCTTCC
Organism: Flavobacteriales bacterium; assembly: GCA_044353065.1. Lineage (GTDB taxonomy): Bacteria > Bacteroidota > Bacteroidia > Flavobacteriales_D > Sanyastnellaceae > JAIBBG01. The sequence continues at coordinate 1,501 of JBILCQ010000053.1, forward strand.
GAGAGTGTAACGTTTGTGAAGGACCTTGTGCGTGCGAATCGCTTCAAGAGCTTCAATCAGTTTGAAGGTGATGATGCTCGGCTTGCAGGACAAACGTTCTGGAATTTTATTGCGGAAGTATATGGCCAAAATGTAATTCCCAATATTCTCTACATGGCGCAAGCAAGCCGAAATGTTGAGAGTGGTTTTTTATACGTGTTAGGCCTTTCGCTCGACCAACTATCACAGGAGTATATCAGTTTCTACAAAGAGAAAGCTTCCTCCGGTAGGTTCGAGTTGCTGCCTTCCGAGCAGTCGCTGCCAGCCAATGCCACGCGCGATGAAGTAAGAGCCCATCGAAAGAACGATAGGCAGCTGGGGCAATTGAAAGCACGATACAAGCGGAAATATGAATACTCCCATTTTACGCAATCGCCAGATGGAAAATTTGTCGCCTATGTAACGCATGAACTCGGTCAATACAGAGTTTGGATATGCGACGTTGAGAAGAAAACGAATAAGTGCATTCTGAAGCGAGAACCACGTATGGATAGAATTCCTGATAAGACTTTCCCGGTTTTGGCTTGGCATCCATCCGGTGAAATGCTCACCTATATTTTCGAAAAACGCGGTAACGCATGGTTGGGCAGCTACTCATTGGCCGACAAAAAACACACGCAAAAGGAGCTGTATCTGGTAGAGAAAATTAATTCCATGTGCTACAGTCAGGATGGAAAAAGAATGATCCTGAGTGCTGTAAACAGAGGCCAAACCGATCTCTATTTGTATCAGGTAATCGGCAACAATTTTGAGCGTTTAACCAATGATATTTGGGATGATATGAATCCTTCTTTTATCGAAGGAGGTCGACGCATCATTTTTAGCTCGAATCGAAATGATGATACGCTTCGAACAACGACAAATCAGATTCAATCGCCTCGGTTATACAAGGACGTATTCATTTTTGATTTGGAGAACCGCTCTAAATTGCTGGAGCGAGTCACGAATACACCTTCGGCAGATGAATCTCTTCCCTATGAGTATAGCGACAAGTATTACTCATATCTCTCAGATGAGAATGGATACCGCAACAGAACAGTCGCCTACATCGATAGTGCAATTAGTGCGATTGATACCGCTGTTCATTACCGTTATTTCACGGTTTCCAAACCGGTGAGTGCATATAAACGCGATCTGCACGATTATGAATTCAATTCTAAGAGTGGAAATTATTTGACCGGTTTCCGAAGAGCTAGTCAGCCATGGATTGTTTTCGGAAATAGAGATAGCGATGTATTTGATGGTGCATCAAACGGCGAAGCACAGACCGATGAGGAGTTCGCAATGAGTCTAACCAATCGATTAAAAATTTCAGCAGACACAATTAGCCCGGGCGAAATTGATATCGACAACTACGTTTTCGATGATGAGCGGTTGGATTATACACTCGAAAAGGAACAGGTGCGTGTTCAGGAAAGTGGCGATAAGAAGAAGATCTTGACTGCTGATACGCTTCAGCAGTTCGTGCTTCCTCGTTCGCGCAATTACAAATTGAATTTTGCTGCTGACAGGGCCATAGCTCAAATGAGTAATAATTTCTTTAATCCCATCTACCAGAATTACGCTGGCCCCGCACCGAGCAGTATTTCTCCGGGATTATCCGGCTTTACTCAATTCGGGATTTCTGATTTGTTTGAAGATTATAAAGTTGTCGGTGGGTTTCGAACCAATTGGGGGCTGGATAATGCTGAGTACGGTGTGAGCTTCGAGCGTTTGCAAGATCGCCTCGATCGTAAGGTGATATTCTCGCGCCAATCGCAGCGCATTCAGCAGGGTATTGACATCATCAAATTGCAAAGTAACGACCTGGCATATTCCATCAAGTATCCGTTCAGCGAGGTTAGCTCGATTCGTATACGCGGCGATATTCGTATCGATCGCGGCGTAAGACAATCAAATGACCTGCTCAGTCTGGAATCGCCCAATGTGACCGAAACGAACCTCGCATTAAAGGTTGAATACGTATTCGATAATACAATTCCTACCGGGCTCAATCTTTTTAATGGAACGCGCGCTAAGGTGTGGGCAGAAAGGTATCAGCAACCTAACGCGAAGGTTGCTACCGACATTAATATAGTTGGATTTGATGCTCGCCATTATGAGCGTATTCATCGCAACTTCATTGCGGCTTTCCGCATGGCCGGAACGACCTCATTTGGTGCTCAAAAGGTTCTTAATTATTTCGGTGGCGTAGACAACTGGCTTTTCCAACGTGTCGATAACGCAACGCCCATTAGCCCCAATGAGCCTTACCGATTCCAGTCATTCGTGGGGCCGGTTCGCGGATTTTATGTAAATGCCCGAAATGGAAATTCGGCGGTCGTTGCCAACGCAGAATTGAGAATGCCGGTGTTTAAATACTTCGCGAAGAAACCAATCAAGAGCGACTTTATCGAGAACTTCCAGGTGGTTACTTTTTTTGATGCGGGAAGTGCTTGGACCGGTTGGAACCCCTATTCAGATGAGAACTTGTTCAACAGAACCGATGCCATTCAAAACCCTGTGACGGTGACTATTGCAAACAACCGTGAGCCCATTGTATACGGATACGGCTTTGGTTTGCATAGTCGGTTATTGGGTTATTTCATACGCGCCGATTGGGCGTGGGGTGTTGATGATGGAAGGGTGCTCGACAGAGTGTTTTACCTTTCCCTCAATATGGACTTCTAATTATTGCTGGTTGTAAATCACCTGCATTACCGTTTGACCTACTGCAGTAAGCGTGTTCTTGTCTATGATGCTCATATTGTCGTTGTGTGTGTGGTGATAGGAACCAAAAACATATCCTCCTAATCCCATAGCCATAATTTGTGGTTTTGTATCAATAATGTCGATACAGCGAATTCCACCTTTGGTCACAAAAACGTGATCGTCTACTACTCCTTCGATTTCTTCTGCAGTAAAGGAAGAAGCATATCCCAATTTGTTAGCTGTATTCCAGATCAGATTTACTACGTCGGGAGCACTTTGTGTAGAGAATTTTTCTTTGTTGAATGTCGCATTTTCTGCTCCAACCATGTCGAGTAAAATTCCGAATCGCGCATTGTAATTTTCTACATGTTTTTGTTTTGCCCAATACTGTGATCCAAGGCACCAGCTTGAGGTGAACCCATCGTTGAGAATTTCTTTCGCACCTTCTGCAAACTCAGCAGTGCCTAAATCTTCTGCATCGAAAAAGACCAAGTCGATTCCGGCTTCTGTTGGTGAAAGACCAAGCTGTCGGGCTATTTCCATCAATACACCAACTCCGCTGCCACCATCGTTGGCGCCATCGATTGGTTTTTTCCAAAGTGAGTTGTCTTTGTCTTTATCGCCATACGGCCTGCTGTCCCAATGTGCACACAGCAAGATTCTGTTTTTCTTTTCAAGATTATACGACGCAATGATGTTCCGCACCGGAATGGTTTTGCCTTCGAATGTTTTAAGCGAGGTAGTTTGTTCGGTGATGGTTGCGCCAAACGACTTCAGTTTACTAACCATCCAATCGCCACATGCCTTATGATTCGGCGTTCCGGGAACACGCGGTCCAAAGGCAACTTGCTTTTCAATCATGGCATAAGCAGAATCTGCTTGAAAAATAGGGGCGTTCTTTTCCTTCTTTTCCGGCTGTGGTTTCGGTTCCTGTGTGTTCTGTTTTGTATCGCTTTTGCATCCGACGTAAACAGTGCTTCCCACGAAGATTGCTATCAATACAATAGCGCCGATTTGTTTTGCTTTCATAGGTTTGGTATAGCTCAGCCTTCGTAAGTCCAGCTTGTTCCTTCTTTTGAGTCTTTGATTTTAACTTGAATCGCAGCAAGGGCATCGCGCAATTTGTCGGAAGTAGCATAGTCTTTATTGGCTTTTGCTTCGTTGCGCATGGAGATAATTACCTCCATGAGTGAGCTGCTTAGTTTTGAATTGTCGGCTCCTCCGTCTTCATTCTGCAAACCGAGTATGTCATAAAAGAAAGATTGGAAGGTTGATTTCAGTAATTCGATATCGCTCGCAGTAAGCGACATGCTTCCTTCTTTCACGGAGTTGACCACGCGCACCCCTTCGAACAAATGTGAAAGAACGATGGGAGTGTTGAAGTCGTCATTCATTGCGTTGATGCACGCCTCTCGCCACTCTGTAACTGAAAAATTGGATGATGTCGACGCAGCCAAATGATTGAGTTGGTTCAGCGCCGCGCACATGCGCTTGTATCCTTTTTCGGCTGCTTGCAATGCCTCGTTGCTAAAGTCGAGTGTGCTGGCATAATGTCCCATCAAAAAGAAGAAACGCACCGTCATGGGGCTGTAACCTTTGTCGAGCAATTTGTGATTGCCGGTTATCAGTTCTTCTGGCGTGAATCCGTTGCCTTCACTTTTTGCCATCTTGCGGCCATTCACGGTGAGCATATTGCCGTGCATCCAGTATCGAACGGGCTCGTGTCCGGTGGCGCCGAGGTTTTGAGCTATCTCGCATTCGTGGTGAGGAAATTTCAAATCCATCCCTCCTCCGTGAATGTCGAATGACTTGCCTAGGTATTTTGTGCTCATCACCGAACATTCGATATGCCAGCCCGGGAAGCCGATTCCCCAAGGCGAATTCCATTTCATGATATGCGTGTTATCCGCTTTTTTCCAAAGTGCAAAGTCAAGTGAATCGCGCTTTTCATCTTGGCCATCTAGTTCGCGCGTGTTTGTATATAGCTCGTCGATAATGCGCCCTGATAATTTTCCGTATGGATATTTTTCATTGAATTTTCTCACGTCGAAGTACACGGAGCCATTACTCTCATAGGCATAACCATTCGATATGATATCCTGAATCATTTCAATCTGCTCCACAATGTGACCTGTAGCCGTCGGTTCGATGGAAGGATTCAGGATATTGAAAACGCGCATTACATCGTGAAAACCATTGGTGTATTTCTGCACCACTTCCATCGGTTCCAGGTTTTCGAGCTTGGCTTTCTTGGCAATTTTATCTTCACCATCGTCCGAGTCTCCAGTAAGGTGGCCCACGTCTGTGATGTTGCGAACGTAACGGACTTTGTATCCCAGAAACAAGAGATAACGATAGACTACATCGAAGGTCATGAACGTGCGAACATTGCCCAAGTGCACATCGCTATACACAGTCGGTCCGCATACGTACAGGCCCACGTGCCCTGGTGTTATAGGCACAAAGCGTTCTTTTTCCCGATTGATACTGTTGTAGATTGACAGATTTTGATCCATGGTACAAAGTAAAGTGCTAATGGCACGTAGGACCATAAAAAAACCACCGCTTTTTCAGCGGTGGTTTCTCGAAAATTTTAGTGGACTTTCGAATTATTGATTGTTTGTATCAGTTGCGAGTTTGCCGTTGCTTTTTCCGCGGGAATAAATTTCAGTTCCTGTTTTTAAACCATCGGCATTGTAGTGATGAACTTTCCCATTGAATAGCTTGCCGTTCAGGAAATCACCGCTTACGCAGACATTGCCATTTGCGTCGTACAACACGTTGTAACCATTCGGGTCAAAATCCTGTGCGCCGTTTGTTTTCTGGTTTTCACCCATGCCCACCGAACCTGCTCCCATTTGAGATGCTTTCGCCTGCTGTGGTGTCATGTATGATCGCACTCCTCCGGCTTTCGACTTTCCATTGTCGAAGCTTCTTTCTTCCATGAGTTGACCGCGGTCGTCGTATCGTTTCTGAACGCCATGTTCAGCACCTCCGCTCATCTCAACCTCCATGGCGAGCGTTCCATTTTCATGATAGTAGTGTTGCTTGCCTTGTCGGTTGCCTTCCGAATCGTAGGTGAAATCTTCTTTCATGATACCATTGGAGTGATAGCGCTGGAAGCGGTCGCACAGTTTGCCATCCTTCCATCGGCCCGACTCTTCCAGCTTTCCCGAAGCATAGTAGAGTTTGTAGGGGCCTTCGGGCCTTCCTTTGATGTAGTTGATTTCCGATCGAACTGTTCCATTTGGCCAGTACCTCTTCCAAACTCCGTCCTTCTCATTGTCGACATATAGACCTTCTTCAACTTTCGAATCGGGTTTATAGGATGGATCTTGAAGCATGGAACCCTGAACAACCCACGCCCCTTGCTTAAGCCCTCGTGCATCGGTTGCATTGTATTGTTGAGATTGTGCAGATTGAATGGTGATCCATACAAACGCCAAGAGTGCACAGCATCTCCGAATAATTTCTGATGATAATCGCATATAGAATTACAGTTAGGTTAGGGTGTTCGCTCATGTGCGACACCCTTGCCTATACGTTCACTCTATCGATGGGTTTCAAGTATGCCGGCTTTTTTTTTACGAATTTCCGAGAGCATCGTCGCGCAGAGTTTCTCAGTGTCGTATTCGCTTTTCCAACCCCAGTCTGCATTTGCTGAGCTGTCATCGATGCTGGCAGGCCAAGAGTCGGCTATAGCTTGACGAAAATCAGGAGCATAGTTAATTGAAAACGTCGGCATGCTTTGTTGAATGATTTCCGCAATGTGTGCAGGTGTGAAGCTGCAGCCGGCTATGTTGTAGCCACCTCTCTCTTTTATAGACGAGGCGGGTGCTTCCATGATACTGATGGTGGCCCGAATGGCATCTTCCATCATCATCATGGGTAATTCGGTGTCTTCTTTTAGAAAGCATGTGTAACTGCCGTGCTCAATGGCTTTATGAAAAATATCTACGGCATAATCGGTAGTGCCTCCGCCGGGATCCGAGCGAAAACCTATGAGGCCGGGGTATCGGATGCTACGCACGTCAACACCAAATCGTTCATGGTAATAAGCACACCAGCGCTCACCGGCTAGTTTGGAAATACCATAAACCGTTGTTGGTTCCATCACTGTATGCTGCGGAGTAGCATGACGTGGCGTGCTTGGTCCAAAAACAGCAATCGAACTTGGCCAGAAAATTTTGGATATCTTCTTTGCCTTGGCCAATTCCAGCACGTTGAATAGGCCTTCCATGTTTAACCGCCATGCAAACTCGGGATTTTTCTCCGCTGTTGCCGACAATAATGCAGCGAGTAGATACACTTCCCCGATGTTGTGCTTGGCCAGAATACTTTCCAATGCAGCTTTGTCCAGAACGTCGAGAACTTCGAATGGTCCACTGAGTAATTCAGGGTCTTCAGTAGATCGGATATCGGATGCAATCACCCGGCTGTGACCTAGTTTTTTTCGAAGAGCCATCGTTAGTTCAATTCCGATTTGACCCGATGCTCCTATTATCAGTGTGTTCGATTCCATACAAATCACAGTGTCATTTACTGTTATTGAGCAAATGTATTAAACCCAAATCATTGCTTGCTTATGCAACCCGGTTTTTCTATGTTGAGTCTATACACTATCATTGCCTCCGTCGAAACCTGCAACCATCGACCACTTGTATGACACCAAACGGCTCTGCCAACTCTTTGACCCATGCTGAGTTCCAGCGTGCTTTCAGTGATTGGTATGTGCCTGTGCGAAATTTCATATACTATCGTTGCGGTGACATGGAGCTGGCCGAAGACTTGGCGCAAGATTCATTCATCAAATTATGGGAAAGTCGCAATCGGGTAGAACGCGCCACACTGAAGGCGTATGTCTACAAAATCGCACAAAACCAAACCATCAATTATCAGAAAAGACAGCAGCTTTTATATCGCTTTCAAAAGCTGGGAGCACAGGATCGCGATTTTGATACTCCCGAGAAACTCATTGAGATGAACGAATATGAGGCACGATTGCAAGAAGTAATTGCCTCTTTACCGGATGGTGGAAGGGAAGTTTTTCTCATGAACCGTCTCGAGGATCTTACTTATCAAGAAATAGCCGATCGTCTTGGTTTATCCGTTAAAGCCATTGAGAAGAGAATGAGCAAAGTCCTTCAGATTTTTCGCGATCAATTGGGTACCGAATTGTAGATGAGCATGAGATGAGAGTACCACTCTTCCTAATTGCCTTTTTGATATTCGAATTCACTTCGCATGCGCAGTCACGCGTGAGTGATCGAATCGATGATGAATCGCTTTCTTCTGTTTTAAGATCCTGGTCGGATCAGTATGGTTTTGACTTCGCGTTCGATAGTTATGAGCTTTCCCGATATTCATTCACGGGTGAGTTTGTGGAAGAAACCATCGATGAAGCACTGGGAAAGCTTCTTGTTTCAACTCCCTTTCGTTATAGGTGGCTTGGCAATACATGTATCGTTTATCCGGTTTCTGCAATCTCTCCATCAGCGATTGTTAATGAAAGCCCGGAGCCAAAGTCTTTGTTTGGTGAAGTGCGCGATAGACTCTCCGGTGAGAGCTTGCCTTTCGCAACGGTGAGTGCTGTCAATTCAGGAGTGACGTCCTATACAGACTCGGATGGCCGATTTTCAATGCTGTATAACGGAAACGTTGATCAAGATACCCTGGTAGTTTTTTTCCTCGGGTATCAACCATTCAGATTGCCCTTCAATTGGTCTGATGCACGCGGTAATGCTATGATAAGGCTCGCTGCTGCCAATGCACTCTTGCCTGATGTTGAGATTCGTGCAACTTCTATCAAGCCCATTCGCTTTGAAAAAGGTGTTTCTGTGGTTCATTTCAATCCCAATCTTTCAGCTACACTGCATGGCGTTGGTGAAGCCGACTTGACCCGAATCGTGCAGTTCACACCAAGCGTGAGCGGTGTTCAGGAAAACAACAACGGACTTTTTATTCGTGGAAGCTCATCCGATCAAAGTCAGTTGCTGATGGATGGGTTTGCCATTTATCATCAAGATCATTTTTTTGGAATGTTCTCCGCGCTAAACGCATATGCGGTTAAATCGATGCGAATGCATGCTTGTGTAATTGATCCTGCCCAGGGTGGAAGAGCCGCAGGAATGCTCGAGCTGGTTGGAAGGGAAGGAGATTTACGAAGACCATCGGGCCGAATCGAAATTGGCACCATGAGTATTTCCGGCGCAGTTGAGACACCGCTTGACTCTGCCGGAAAGGCAAGTCTTTTCATGTGTGGCCGCCGTTCCATTACAGAATGGTTGAAGGGCCCCGCATACAATGAACTCTATAGCACCTTGTACTCATCTTCCGTTGTTGCAGGGCAAACCAATATTGATCGGAACGAGTCTGCCAAGTTTGATCCCGAGCTTTTGTTTCAGGACCTGAACGCGAAGTTGACCTTTCGACCTTCCCAAGGAAATCAGTTCAATGTCAGTTTTTATGCCTCGCGCGACGATGTGGCTTTTACCTATGCGGATACAGCCAGTTCTGAATTGGTTGATGTCGCGGATATTCGATACAGCGATGATGCGAGCAAGTCGAACCGAGGAGCTTCTCTGCGCTGGAGTTATCGGGTTTCGCCCACAATCGACGTATTGACCAGCATTGGTTTTTCTTCTTTTGAAGGAAGGTACTTCTCTGCTGATTCGATACAAATCAATTTATTTGATATCGACAGCGTGCAATTTACCGACCGCAACGTGCTGCTGCACGACTGGTCGGCGTTGCATCAATGGCAGATTCGACGAGCCCGCCATGTGTTTCAATATGGGTTTGCACTGAATCATCTTGAAACGAAGAATAAAACGCGCAACGGGCCGGATTCATTCGAAAGCGAA
>JBILCQ010000348.1:0-3218 GCA_044353065.1 Flavobacteriales bacterium
AATGGGTGCGATTCATTTCGAGCAGATGGTTATCTGAGCAAAAAATGATATTGATGTTGCCAGTTTTTTTGTTTTCGGCCAGAATGCAGTCGTTTATCCAGCGTTTTAATGCGATTTTGTGCTTAAGCCGAGGTTCAACATCAATTGTATGAAAGAAAATAGCCATAGGGCCGCGAAATTACGTTTTTGGCACCATTAACAAGATATCAACACGAGAAAATGCGACGTAAGATGTTTGCCAGCCCAACGAATGAGCAAAGGCGCATGGCGAGCCGACAATGTGCGCATCATGAAGTTCATCGTTGGATTTCACGTGAAATTGAATAAGGGTGATTATTTTCACCGCCTATGAAGAAAATAGCTGTACTGGTTGACTACACCGAGGGCTGTAGAAAGGCCCTGAATCAAACAAGAGTGCTCGCAGAGTTGGCGGGCTCACATGTTCATGTTGTGAACGTGACGTCGAATACCATCGACGAATCAGAGCATGCGAAATTAGCCGCTTACGCTACAGAGGAGCTTGGTCTTTCTTTGCCGGTTGAGACACATTTGGCAGACGGCCGATTGATGTCGGCTTTAAAGACCATGTTGGAGGATATTGATCCTGATTTGATTGTGCTCTGCACGCATGGCGTTCAAGGCATTGTTCAACATCTTTTCGGCGCTAGAATATTGTCACTGGTTCATTCGCTGGATAAGCCGTTCCTTGTTGTGCACGAGAATAGTGACATCCTAGAGGAGGGCTTTGCAAAGATCTTATTTCCTGCCACGCATAGCACTAGCGCCGGAGTATTGATTCAACAAGTCATGAGTATTGCTGCGGAGTGTGACAGCGAAGTTGTGTTCTATGAAATTGACAAGTATGTGGGTGACGCGCAAGATGAAATTCAAAAGAATTTTGATGCCGCCAAGAAAGCTTTTAAAGCAAAGGGAATTCGCTACAGTGCAGTGAAGGAAGAGCCTGGCAACCATTCAATGGGCTTTGCTCGTCAGACGCTGGATTATGCTGCTAAAAATAGAATAGGGCTAATTGCCACACTATCGGAAGTGGCAGACACCGGATTCCTGATGATGAAGGCGGACAAAGAATTACTAATGACCAATGCACAGGGAATACCCGTGTTAGCCTGCGGATAGTAACTAAGCGGGTGCTTTTTCGAGAACAGCGAAGTCAAGTATAACAACGCGGCCGTTATCTTCGAAAGAACAGTTGTCGGATAATTTCTGCATCAGAAACACGCCTCGACCGTGGGGTTTTTCGATGTTTTCAGGAGCCGTTGGGTCTGGAAGGTTGGCATAATCGAATCCAGGACCCTCGTCTTCAATGGTGAATCGCAACTTGTTTTCAGCGACAGTGAAATGAATCGTTACCTGTTTGGTCGTATCCATTTTGTTACCATGCACAATGGCATTATTGACGGCTTCTGTCATGGCAATCAAAAGCTCGCCATAGTAGTCTTCTTTCACGTGAAACTCTGCGCACACATCGTCGACAAGCTGTTCGGCAATGTGGATGTTTTCCAAAACGGAAGGAAACTGAAGGGTACGGTTTACAGATGCCATATCAATTTATTGGTCGCCTAATTTAATGAAATACGAATTTACCTTTTCCTTGTAATAAGGTTTGAGAGTGGGAGGAACAGTTTTCAACAACTCGGTTTCTTGCTGCTTTTTGCGCATGTACTCCTCGTATTTCATGGGGTTGGATACGGGGTAATCACGTGCTTCGTTGCTCTTGCGCTCGTTGTCTCTATCACGGGTACGCTCGGCTTCTTCTGCTTTCAATAAGCGAATTTCAATGTCGCGTTGACGGCGAATTGATTCTTCTGTAATCTGGTTGTTGACGATATCTTTCTGCAGCTGTTCCATTTCTTTGGCAATCTGCTTCAATTCATTTCCATTTCCGCTGCCATCTTGATTTAGCTCTCCGGCTTTCTCTTCAACGGCCTTTCGAATGGCTGCTTGTTTGGCCGCCATTTCCGCCAATTGCCGACTCATTTGTTGTCCTCCTGAGTTGTTTTTTCCTTGATTCTTGCCCTGCTTTTTCATTTCCTCTAGCTGCTTCGACAATCCTTCTTGCATTTTTTTGATTTGGCCCGCACTGGGCTTCGGTTTACTGCCGCTTCCTCCGGGCTTATTGCAGCTGCCGCTTCCGGGTTTACTATTGGCAGATTGCTGTTGCATTTGCTTGAGTGCTTCGTCGAGCATGAGCGCCAGATTGTTGAAGCTGGTCATAACATATTGCTGCGAAGAAGTAATTTCAGGTGTGCGACGATCAGGAATCGATGCGAGCGCTTTCTCCATGTTTTCATTTACCAGATTGATTTCCCGATTTACGGCAGCGCTCACTTGTGGCACACGCTTACTCAACGCGAACAGCGAGTCTTCGACCATCTTCGCATCGTCTTTCAATTTTCGCTGAGTTTGGCCGAGTTTGTTGTAGTTCGGGTCTTTGCTATCAATCTTACCAAAGTTGTTCATCAGCGATTCTTGATCGAAGCTTAGTGTAATGATATTTTCGAGAAGCGCCCTCAACGACTCCATGTCTTCTTCTTGTTGCTCTTGCTCTTGAGAGTCCATGGCCATCTGCATTTGATTGGCCATATCTTGCATTTTCTTGGCAGCGCTTTTTTGTGATTTTGATGCGCTGCTTTTTTTACTCTTGCTTAGTTCCTCGCTGCTTTTTTTCTGGTCCTGTTCAATTTCTTGCTCCTGGTTTTCGGTATCGGGCATACCGTTCGGATTCTCAAGCTCCTCATTGAGTTTTTCGAGCTCATCCATTTCTTTTTGAAGTTCCTCAAATTCTTTGTTGAGGGAGTCTTGTTTCGATTTCAACTCATCGCTGTTCGACTCTTTCTTCTCACTTTCATTGGCTAGTTTTTCCTGTTCCTCGGCGAGCTTTTCCATTTTCTCGATGGTCTTTTCCATCTTCTGCTCAAACTCTAATTGTTTGAATTGTTCTAGTGCGCGATCGAGTTCTTTTTCTAAATCCTCATTCGTCAAGTCCATCTTGTCGAGCTCCTTTTGAATTTCTTCTTTGTTGAGCTCTTCCATCATACGCTGCATTTCCTCCATCATTTTCTGGAGTTCCGGTGTCATAACCTGCTCCATCAAATCTTGTAATTGCTTTTGCTTTTCCTGCAGTTTTTCGTTGGGCTGATTGAATTCGTTTTCCTGATTGTTTTTTTCTTTGTTCTCTTTCTGAATTTCTTCTACTT
>JBILCQ010000279.1:0-3211 GCA_044353065.1 Flavobacteriales bacterium
CGCCTCGCAGAAATGAAATATGCTGTCCGAGAGAACTATGAGCGGTGAGTAATCTACAAAAAAGCTCACACTATCCGTTTCATTGCAGCGATCCGTTACAACGAGGTAGTGGATTCCCGCATCGTCGGGTGAGTATTGAACGGTTGTAGTGGTTTGCTGCCCGTCCCAGTTGTATTGGATAGGATCAAGACCACCTAGTAATTGGGGCACAACTGTGATTTCTGTACAAGCTAACGTATCACCAACAAAAACAGTAGGAAAGGCATAGTTAGGCACTTCAAACAGTGCTGCATCGGTCCTGCTGCAATACACATCCGTTACGGTAAGGGTATAGTTACCGAAGGCACTGATATCAAAGAAACTTGTATTGACTGATTGAGGAGCCCCATTTAATGTCCATGTGTACACCAAATTCGGGTTGACTTGCGGCGCAGCTGTGAGAATCAACGTACTCAAATTAGCCGCGCAAAAAAGTGAGTCAGCTGTCGGAACGATGAGCTCGGAATAATCAACGAAGTAGCTAACGCTGTCCTGTATTTCGCACAAATCGGTTATAACCAAATAGTGAAGCCCTGTGTCGGCGGGTGTCACCTCGATACTGGAATTGATTTCCTCTCCATCCCAGTTGAAGCTAAAAGGCTGAATACCCCCTGAGATAGTTGGATTCACCGTGAACTGCTCACACACCAGCACATCATCAACGGAAAGCTCTGGCTCGATGTAATCATAAATATTGATGGTTGTAAACGCAGAGATGGTATCACCCTGCGGCGTTAAGTAGGATCCTGTTACTCCCAATGTTTCGAAGAGTTCATCATCAGTGTCAGCAAAAACGCTTATTACGATTAACTCCTCGTTTCCAACAAATATGATAGAATCCGGCAAAGGTGTGTTGTTTTCGCCGGAATAATCGGAGCCAAATGTTGCACTACCGGAGTATTCCAACCACATCACCACAGTATCAGCAGCGCATGCAGGCGGTGTTAGGCGCAATGTTCCGTTCACACATCCTTCATACAATGACGGCTCTCCCACGAGCAAGGGCTCTGACGGTTCCAACGCCAACGCCGGCTCGAAACATTCAAAACTCTCCGGTTTGAAAACGACTATGGACTTGAGCCCATTATCGGAACCATCGGCAATTGCAAGCTTCATGTGATAGGTTGCTCCGCATTGCAAATCACTTAATACCACCAGCGAATCGGTATATCCCGTGCAACTCACCGAGGAGTTTATTGCATTTCCCGGGTTGTTGTTATAAAACTGACTATTCAACACATTGTTAACGGAAGAAATAGTGATTGGTAATGGAGGATCACTATCAGGCACGATTGCCAGATTTGCAGCACCATCAGGAAATGTAGCAGGTGCTGCGTATGGACCGCTTATACCTGGGCCGGAAATCAAAAAAGCAAAAACATCGTTGTATTGCGTGTTGACATAGGTGAGATATTCATCTGAACCAAACGCATATTGAAATGTGAGCTGCGGACAAGACGCCACGAAATCAAATTCCAGAATAGCTACATCGTATACATCCAGAACTGTAAAACTTTGGCCAATTAGTTGAGGGACCGAATTAGCAATTGTGTATAGATCATTTTCTGTATTAACGGGAGACGTTGGCTCACCTAACAAGGAATTAGGCTCAAAATTACCTACATGACTTGTAGATAAGATAATCCCGTTTGAAAATGGGAAATCGCCTCCCGCATTTTCATAGACCCCCAATTGAATGGCATCACCCGTAAATGAGATATTACTCACCTGAAGCGAGGGGCCGACCAAAGCGGCCACTGCTTCCGCAGGAGTAACTGTGGTAACATTGAGCTGTGCCTGAGCATTCAAAACCCAAATAAAAGCCAATACAAAAACTATTCGTGATTTCATTCGCATGGTATGGAGGTTAATGGCGTTGCGCTGCCAGCTAACAAGTCTTCCAAATTGATACACCTATCACAAGCAATCAACAAGAATGGACCTATTAAAAGTAGCTGTGTGCAATATAGAAACGTTATTCAATTCATAGCAAATAATCGAATGTTGATTCTACTCTTAATTTTTCGCTTCGGCAGACTACTTCAAGCAAAAATTAATCGAAGACGTAATGCATCACAATTATCCGAGCGCGTGAAAAAACTGCCGGGAAACCAATCGAAATCAATCGCGCAAACGAGTTAGCGCTTACCTTTACCCCGCATGCAGGAAATCATTCGCATAGAAGGTCTGACCAAGTTTTATCGCATTGGCGATGAAACCATCAAGGCCTTGAATGGCGTTGACTTGTCGATTCACAAAAATGAATATGTGGCTTTGATGGGGCCGTCCGGCTCGGGGAAAAGCACCATCATGAACATCATCGGCTGTCTTGACACGCCTACTTCCGGTTCCTATTTCCTGAACGGCCCCAACGTAGCCAACCTCGACGATAACAAACTTGCTGAAATCCGAAACAAGGAAATCGGCTTCATTTTTCAAACGTTCAATCTGCTGCCCCGATACAGCTCGCTCGACAACGTAGCTCTGCCACTAGTGTACGCAGGTATACCCAAAGAAACACGCAACGAAAAAGCCAAGGCCGCTTTGCAAAGTGTCGGTTTGGGAGAACGCATGAATCACAAGCCCAACGAGCTTTCCGGAGGTCAGCGCCAACGCGTGGCTGTAGCTCGTGCCTTAGTGAACAACCCTTCCATCATTCTCGCCGACGAACCTACCGGTAACCTCGACACGAAAACCAGCCATGAAATCATGGCTTTGTTTGATGAAATTCACCGCGCAGGAAACACCATCATCATCGTCACGCACGAAGAAGACATCGCTCGCATGGCTCACCGCATCGTGCGCATGCGGGACGGCAAGGTAGAAAGCGACCTGCCCAACGTGCCCGAGCGCCCAACTGTTTAATCAAGCTATCCCCTAGTTTAAGAGCGATGTGGTACATTCGCGCTCTCAAATCGCTTTACTATGCCACACGCTACTATCGCCGAGCTTTTTGCCTCTCAGCCCATCGACACGGTTGTAACTGTGAAAGGTTGGGTTCGCACCTTACGCAACGATCAATTCTTGTCGGTATCCGACGGTTCGACCATTCGCACTATGCAAATCGTGGTGAATAAAGACCAGCATGGCGAAAACACACTGAAGCGCCTTCAAACCGGAGCAGCAGTGGCGGCCACAGGCAAGGTTCAGAAAAGCTTAGGCAAGGGTCAAG
>JBILCQ010000054.1:0-11005 GCA_044353065.1 Flavobacteriales bacterium
CACAGCTCGCTGGTCGGTAAAGTTGATGGTGGGTGTACCTGCCTGACTTGTTACAATGAACTCACCCAACGCTGGAAATGCTGCGCTTAGCGCCGCCATGTCGTAGCCGTCGCGATGAATGTTGCGCTCGTGCATGGACGATTTGCGTGTGGGCGATTGCATCTGGTCGATGAAGAAATCAGAGGTTGATGGTGGGCGTGCGCTTTTGTGTGCTGCGATAAATAAACGAACCCGCTATGTGTCTTCTCACAAAGCGCGCGTATGAGTCGGAGTTCGCCATCTTGATATACGTGTTGCGCGGAACGCCGTAATACTCATAAATACTTCCGTCCATGAAGTGAACGGTCAAAATTTGCTTGTCGTAATTGAAGTCAACAATGCCACACGAAGCAAGTGTTTGCTGATAATCGGCCTCTACTTCGGCAAGTGTTTCCGGTGCGATACTGACGAGGAAATGATAGGCCTCAATGATTTCTTTGCTTCGCTCTTCTTCCTTTTCGCGCAGCTCAGCATTGTCATGGAACTTGTCGGGGTGGCATTCCTTCATCATGTTGCGATATACGGATTTGAGTTCTTTCAATCCCGCGTCAGGTCCAACACCCAGAAGTTTTCGATAGGCAGCAATGCGTTTCATCGTTTTTCAATTGTGCGGCAAAAGTACTGCTTATTTCAGGTGTGCCAACGCATCACTTGATTTGAGCGGACGGTGAGGGTTGCTGATGAGTGTCACAGCATGCGATGTAGTATCTCATCATGCCAGCATTCGTGTGCTGGTACTTATGCAATACCAAATCCAACACGATGAATTTCATTAAAACGTTTCAGGAAATCGGCATCCAGGATGTCCAACTGGTGGGCGGGAAGAACGCTTCACTTGGCGAACTTTCGCAACATCTCAGTCATTTGGATATCAAAGTTCCTTCGGGCTTTGCCATTACCGTGCATGGTTTCGATGCTTTCATGAAGAAGGACTCGTTAGCCGAACAAGTGCGTGGGTTGTTGGGTAAGATTGATCTTGTCACTTTGGGCAATTTACAAGCGATATCCGATGAATTGAAACGCTTGGTAATTGCAGCCGAATTACCCCAAGAAGGAATTGACGAGATTATGCTTGCCTACGATGCCTTGCTTCAAAAGCATGGTCCCGATAGGCATGTAGCGGTTCGCAGCAGTGCAACGGCTGAAGATTTAGCGGACGCAAGCTTTGCCGGTCAATACGAGTCTTACCTCAATATTCATGGAAAAGATGAACTCGTAAGTGCAGTGAAAAAATGCTATGCATCTCTTTTCAACGCTCGTGCGCTCAAGTACCGCATCGATCGCGGCTATTCCATTTACGACGTTCAGCTTTCGGTTGGTGTGCAAATGATGGTGCGCGCCGACTTGGCTTCGTCCGGTGTTTGCTTCACGGTTGATCCCGATACCGGTTTTACGGAAGTTGTTGTCATTACAGGTGCTTGGGGTTTGGGCGACAACATCGTGCAAGGCAAGGTAGAACCCGACGAATTTCATGTGTTCAAACCTTCGCTGCTCGCAGGCAAGCGCGGAATCATCCAAAAGCGATTGGGATCAAAAGCATTAACCTTAAGCTACGCTTCAATTGGTGTGGGCGTTCAGAATCGGCCTACGAGTGAGGCGAAAAGAACGAGTTGGGTATTGTCGGATGAAGAAATAGAACGCCTCGCTATTTGGTCGATGCGTATTGAACAACACTATGGTAAGCCCATGGATATCGAATGGGCTAAGGACGGTTTCAGCGGTGAGTTATACATTGTGCAAGCCAGACCGGAAACGGTGCACGCGCGTCGCGATCGATTGGTGTTGATGGAATATACTATTGACAAAAACTACCCTACGATATGCGAGGGGCAAGCGATAGGTACAGAAATAGCTGCAGGAAGGGCGCGTGTTCTGGCGTCTATAGATGAAGCGCATCGCATTGAACCGGGCGATGTTCTGGTAACGGAAAACACCAATCCCGATTGGGATGTGGTCATGAAGAAGGCTTCAGCCGTTGTTACTAATCATGGAGGAAGAACAAGTCACGCTGCCATCGTCGCGCGTGAGTTGGGAGTCGCGGCTGTGGTGGGTTCAACCCATGCAACCGAGCTAATTACAGATGGCGAATGGATTACCGTGAATTGCACGGAAGGTAAAGTAGGGAAGGTGCATCGAGGGAAAATGCCCTGGACGGTTACCGAACATCGTATTGATAAAATTCCGACAACGTCAACCGCTCCTATGTTGGTGTTGGCTGATCCTGAAAAGGCCTACGAATGGTCGTTCTTTCCAAACGAAGGCGTAGGTCTGTTGCGCATGGAATTTCTCATTTCTAATTCCATTAAAATTCATCCCATGGCATTGGCTCGCTTCGAAGTAGTGGGAAGCCCTGAAGACCGTGATTACATAAACCGTGTCACCAGAGGGTATCCCGATAAACAGTCGTACTTCGTTGATAAGCTATCGCAGGGAATTGCCACCATTGCGGCGTCTTTCTATCCGAAAGATGTGATCGTGCGGTTCAGTGATTTTAAGTCCAACGAATACGCCTTGCTTGTGGGAGGAAAAGCGTTTGAAGCGCATGAGGAAAATCCGATGATTGGCTTTCGTGGTGCGTCGCGCTATTACCATGAGCGCTATGTGGAGGGCTTCGCGCTCGAATGCAAAGCGATTGACTATGTGCGCCGGAAATTGGGACTTGTTAATGTGAAGGTGATGATTCCGTTTTGTCGCACGGTGGAAGAGATGAAGCGCGTTCTTAAGGTAATGGCACAGCATGGTTTGGCTCGCGGGGATATGGGATTGGAAGTATACATGATGGTGGAAGTGCCTAGCAACGTAATTCAAGCCGATGCGTTTGCGCAGCTTGTAGATGGCTTCTCCATCGGTTCGAACGATTTGACGCAGTTGACATTGGGCATCGATCGCGACTCCGAGTTGATTGCACCGCTCTTCAACGAACGCGACCAGGCCGTGGAGTGGATGATTGAGCATGCTATTCAAGCAGCGCACAAGCATGGAATCAAGATTGGCTTGTGCGGTCAAGCACCCAGCGATGATCCGGACTTTGCTGCATTTTTAGTGAGGTGTGGTATCGACAGTATTTCATTCACGCCCGACTCGCTTATACGCGGCATACAAGCCATTCACGAAGCAGAAGTAAAATCACATCAACTTATAGAGTCATGAGAAAACTAGAAAACAAAGTCGCTGTTGTAACCGGCGCATCATCAGGAATAGGAAAAGCGATTGCCATGCTGTTTGCACGCGAGGGGGCCACCGTGGTTGTGCTTGACTTACACAGCTCTGGTGTTTCAGACGTTGTGGATGCAATTGTTGCCGAAGGTAACAACGCTTGGGGACAAGTGTGCGATGTGGGTCAGGCTCAAGTCGTGCGCGATGTAATGACGCGCATTGTTGCAGAAGTCGGCACAATCGATATCATGGTGAACAACGCTGGTATCATGGATGATTTCATTCCTGCCGCCGATGTTGAATTGCAGCAGTGGCACCATGTGCTGAATGTCGATTTGAACGGAACCTTCTATTGCTGTCACGAAGCATTGCCGGGCATGCTTGATAGAGGGGAAGGCGTTATCCTGAATATCTCTTCGATAGGCGGCTTGCAGGGAGCGCGAGCAGGCGCAGCTTATACAGCAGCAAAACACGCGGTAGTGGGGCTCACCAAGAATATAGCATTCATGTATGCCAACAAGGGCGTGCGCTGCAATGCCATTGCCCCCGGCGGAGTAAAAACCAACATCGGCGCACATATGCATCCGAATGCCTTTGGATACGAGCGTATGGTGAGCGGCAGCGCTAACATGCCACGCTTAGCCGACCCCGATGAAATTGCACAAGCCGCACTCTTCTTAGTGAGCGATGAAGCAAGCTTCGTAAATGGAGAGGTGTTGGTGGCGGATGGGGGGTGGACGGCTTATTAGTGGCGAATGGCGAGTGGCGAATGACTAATTTGTTGGGGCTGCTTTTTTTAAGACGAAGCGTTCATATTGGTCATTCGCCACTCGCCATTCGTCACTTCTAGCCGAAACCCCACCCCATGCACATTCACAATCGCAATACGTGAATCTTCGCTGAGGTGCTTGCGCAGTTTGGTGATGAATACGTCCATGCTGCGGCCAACGAAGTAACTGTCGTCGCCCCAAACCATGTTGGCAATGATTTCACGTTCGATGACTTGACCTGAATGCGTAGCAAGTATCTTCAGCAGGTCGGCTTCTTTCTTGGTGAGCTTGATGCGCTTACCTTCTACCATGAGCTCGAAATTCGATGCGTTGAATTCATAGCTGCCGATGGTGTAACTGTTTTTCTCTTTGATGTCTTCCTTGAATTTTGGATTGCGCTTCAAGATCGCCTTGATGCGGAGTATCAGTTCTTCAGCGCTGAATGGCTTGGTGATGTAGTCGTCGGCGCCCAGACGAAGTCCTTTGATTTTGTCTTCGGTCATATCGCGCGCGGTGAGGAAAATGAGAGGAACGTCGCTATTGATTTTTCGGATGTCTTCGGCTAGCGAAAATCCGTCCTTCTTCGGCATCATGATGTCGAGCAAACAGAGGTCGTAAGATTCTTTGTTGAATTGCATCAGTCCTTCTTTGCCGTCTTTACACAAATGGACCTTAAACCCTTCTGCCTTCAAAATATCTTGCACCACGAAACCGAGGTTTGTGTCGTCTTCCACCAATAAAATCATTGCACTATGCGATCCGTTTTCCATGTTAAATCGTTTTGAGTTCAATGCTGAATGTGCTGCCTTTCCCGGGCTCACTTGTTACCTGTATTTTTCCTTTGTGTGCTTCTATAATCGTTTTTACATAGAATAAACCTAATCCGTAGCCACGAACAGAATGAAGATTTCCTGTGGGTACACGAAAGAACTTTTCGAATATCATCTTTTGATCGGTCTTGTCGATGCCGATTCCATTGTCTTGTATTTCAATCCGCAACCAACCTGATTTCGAACCGGTTTTTAAATGAATGTGAGGAGAGTCAGCAGTGTATTTTACAGCGTTGTCGATAAGGTTGTAAATCACGTTTGTTATATGCACTTCATCGCCTTTGATTATCGGTCGGGTTGCATTTAATTCAGTTATGATACTGCCTTCTACTTCTTGAATTTGCATTTGAAATGTATCAACAGCTTTTTGAATTAATTCGTGCATGTTAATCTCTTTGTGCTGAAGCGCTACTTTTTTCGGACTTAGGGAAGCAATCTGAAGTACACGTTCTACCTGGCTCTTCAGTCGTGAGTTTTCGTTTTGGATGATTTGCACATAACTGCGAACACGTTCGATGTTGGCAGAAGATAAAGCCCCCTGTATTGCATCTGCAGATAGCCCAATGGTAGAAATCGGTGTCTTCAATTCATGTGTCATGTTATTCACGAAGTCGGTGCGAATCTCAGAGAGTCGCTTTTGCTTTAACATGACATGCACGGTATAACTGAAGAAAATGACGATGAGTAGAATGACAATGCTCGAATACATCCAGAAATCGAGTTGTTGCAAAATGAAGGAAGATTTGTTGGGAAACACAACACCGAAATAGTGTCCGTCAGGTTCGAAATTTTCCAACTTGTGTATCTGCTTCGCTTGTGTCCGCTCAATTCCGGGCTTAAAGGAGATTTTGCTTCCAAAAAGGATGGAGTCATTGAAGCAATCGTAAATGCCATACTCAAAGTCTTCCAGTAAATGCGATCGACGAAATTCATCCTTGAGTAAATTCTCTAGCAAATAGGGTTGCGGTGTGTCGTTGATGTTCGCAATGAAGTAATTGTTGGAGACTTGTCGAACCGGCTCTGTTGCAGCAGAATCCCGATTCATCACACGAATGGTTTGCACCACTTCGCTGATGGCCACAAACGCCCTTCGGTTGAATTGCTCTTCTTGCAACGCATAGGCCTTGCGCACCCAAAATACTTGGCCCGCGATGACGATGCCGAGCGATACAATGGCAAGTGCAATAACGATGATGATGGTTCTTCTGCTCATGGAGGGGAATTCCGTGAAAGTACTTTTTTTTACCGCAGAGGCGCAGAGAACGCAAAGATATTTTTCTCTGCGTTCTCTGCGCCTCTGCGGTTAAATAAAACTTCCCGTAGATTTGACCTCCAAACAACAACTCCATGAAAGCGTACGTATTCCCCGGCCAGGGCTCACAGTTTCCGGGCATGGCTCAAGACTTATACAATAGCTCAGCAAGCGCCAAGGCCATGCTCGAGCAGGCCAACGATATTCTAGGTTTTCGCATTACCGATATCATGTTTAGCGGTAGTGAAGAAGACCTCAAGCAAACGCGTGTAACGCAGCCTGCCATCTTCTTGCACAGCGTGGTGCTGGCTTCTTGCCTGGGTGATTCGTTTCGCCCTGATATGGTAGCCGGTCATAGCCTCGGCGAGTTCTCGGCACTCGTGGCAAACAAGACGCTGGCATTTGAAGATGCCTTGCGCCTCGTCTATGCGCGTGCCATGGCCATGCAGAAGGCCTGCGAACAAAACCCATCGACCATGGCTGCCATTCTTGGTTTGGACGATGAAGTGGTGGAGCGCATTTGCGGCGAAACAGCAGGAGTAGTCGTTGCTGCGAATTATAACTGTCCCGGGCAGCTCGTTATATCAGGAGAAAACGCAGCTATCGACTTAGCATGCGCGGCCCTCACAGCAGCCGGTGCTAAGCGCGCGTTGAAGTTGCAAGTGGGTGGTGCTTTCCATAGTCCACTGATGGAGCCTGCACGTGTTGAGCTCGAGGCAGCCATACAAGCCACCACGTTTGCCACGCCGATTTGTCCCGTTTATCAAAACGTAACCGCATCAGCCATGAGCGACCCCGAGCAAATTAAGATGAACCTCGTGAAGCAGCTCACCGCCCCTGTGCGCTGGACGCAAACCATGCAGCAAATGATCACCGACGGCTGCACCGAAGTAATTGAAGTAGGCCCCGGCAAAGTGCTGCAAGGACTGTTCAAGAAGGTAAGCCGCGATTTGCCGACGGCAAGCGCTGAGATTAGTGGCGAATGACGAGTGGCGAATGGCGAATGAAGGGTACGCGCCCCATTCGCCATTCGCCACTCGCCACTGGCCATTCGTCATTCGCCACTCGCCACTATGACCTCCTATCCCGCCAAAATAATCCTCGCCTGGGC
Source organism: Flavobacteriales bacterium (assembly GCA_044353065.1). Classification (GTDB taxonomy): domain Bacteria; phylum Bacteroidota; class Bacteroidia; order Flavobacteriales_D; family Sanyastnellaceae; genus JAIBBG01. The sequence goes on from JBILCQ010000054.1 coordinate 7,159, forward strand.
CGAAGCAATCTCGGGCAATAAGGACATTCGTGATTGGCTCATGCAAAACGGATATCCCGAATTGTCGGTGTTTGTGTTTGCGTTGCACAACCAACCCGAGCCGCGGCAGTGGCTGATGGATAATGGCTTCCCGCATTTGATGGCGCTCATCAACGGGGCAGAGGGCAAGCCGAATGCGATACTGTGGTTGCGTGGCAACGGATACGATATTCTCGAGAAGATGGCGCGCGCAGCAGACAACAGCGAAGACGCTCTGCTGTGGCTATTTGAAAACGGTTACCACGACATGGCCACCGTTGCACAGCGCATCCGCAAAGTCAAAAACGATATCGAGGAGAATAACAGCGATGTGCATCGGATATCGGGAGTGTGAGGTGGGAGGATAGCAGGATTGTAGGATAGCAGGATTGTAGGATTATAGGGAGGGCCGCCTTATCATTCTCATTGTGTTTCTCATTCTCATTCTTGAATTTTCAGAATCAGAAACAGAAATAGAAACAGAATTTGAATGAATTCCTTGCTCCCCCCTACAATCCTACAATCCTACAATCCTATTATCCTACAATCCTCAGTAAGTATACGTCACACTGCAACTGCGCTTCGCATCGAAAATATCGCCTGCCACGTGGTGACAATCGGCGGCTGAGATTTCATGAATCTTCTCGAACAATTCTTCGAGGGTGTCTACGCGTCCAAAGAGCATGAGACTCTTGGCGATGTTGAACATGATGGCACTGCCACTGTCCTGCGCTAAGGCTATCTGACCAATAATTTGCTTCTTCGCATCTGCCAAGGCTCGACTACTCATGCGCGATTTCTTGAACTCGTTGAGCACCTGCCAAACAAGCTCTTTGCTCTTTTTGAGGTTCTCTTTATCGGTACCCAAATACACAGTGAAAATGCCGGTATCAGAAAACGGACTGTAGTTCGAATCCACATGGTAAGCAATGCCGTGCTTCTCGCGGATGCGCATGCTCAAACGGTTGTTCATGGCAGGGCCGCCGATGATGTTGTTCACCAGCGATAGCGCCGGACGCATCTTGTGATCGAAGTCGTAGGCGGGCATGCCAAGCAGGTAATGCACCTGATGGATGTCTTTCTTCTCGACTTTGTGTTCGAAATGATGGTGCTTCACACGTTCGCGGTGCAGCTTTTTGCTGCTCAGTTTGATGGAGCCCATGTGCTTTTCGAGCATCGCCTGCAATTTCTCTGCACTGATGTTTCCCGCTGAAGAAAAGATGAGGTTATTGAGGTTGAGCGCACGCTTATGAAAACGCCCCAGATGGTCGCGCGTGAATCGTTTCAAACTATTTTCTGTACCAATGATAGTGCGCCCAAAAGGATGATCTCCAAAGAGCATTTCATCGAAGTCCTCGAAAATCAAATCGGCCGGACTGTCTTTGTAGCTATTGAGCTCGTCGTAGATGACATCCTTTTCCTTCTCGATTTCCTTCTCGGGGAAAGTGGAGTGGAAGGCTATGTCGGCTATGAGTTCGATGGCTCGCTCGTAGTCTTCTTTCAAATGAGAGGCATGAATCCATGTTTCCTCTTTCGAGGTGAAGGCATTCAATTCGCCACCCACCGCATCGAGTCGGCTGAGGATGTGAAAGGTCTTACGCTTCTCTGTACCCTTGAACAGACAATGCTCTAAGAAGTGAGCAAGGCCGTGCTCGCCGGGGCGCTCGTCGCGACTGCCCGTGCCCATCATCAGTCCGCAATGCGCCACTTCGCGCGGCAAATACTGATGCACGACGCGAAGACCATTGCTGAGACGGAAGATGATAGGGTGGTTGGACATGGGACGGCGAATTTACGGAGGATTGTAGGATTGTAGGATTGTAGGATTATGGGGTGCGCTAATCGCTCATTTTCTTTCTCATTGTGTTTCTCCTTCTAGCCCGAGATTTTAATCCAAGATTTATTTGTTATGTGAACGTTATTACCACATTGCACCAAACTAACTATTCGAGATGAAGAAGATTCTGAGCACCTTATCTATTCTTTGCTGCACTTTAGTTGCTGTTTCGCAAACCACACTCACTCCCGGCGATATCGCTGTAATTGGCTTCAATGGCGATGATCCGGATGTGATTCGTTTCGTGAATCTTGTGAATGTAGCTGCGGGTACGCAAGTGAAGATTACCGACAATGCTTGGACAGGAACAGCTCTTGCCACTGCCGAGGGAACCGATACATGGACGGCCGCGACAGATTTTCCGGCCGGAACAGTTCACACTTTCACGCCTGTGACGGTTGCTTTGGGAACCACAGGCGACCAAATTCTGCTTTATCAAGGAACTTCTACAGCGCCAACTTTTGTTTTTGCTGTAAGTTCACGCTCATGGGTAACGGGCACTACGAGCACTACGACTTCGCGAGTACCTGCCGGACTAACTAACGGAACTAACGCATTGGCATTTTCAACGGAGCGCGACAATGGTGCATACACCATCGTTTCCAATAATGCTCCCAAGGCGACCTTGTTGACATCGATATGCAACCAGAATAACTGGAACCGAACCGATACGCGCATTTCAACGTTTCCTGCATGGACGTTCTCATTCGGCACTATGTCGGCTGAACCAACAGCACAGCCATCTAATTTGACTTTTACCAATATCAAGTCATTTAACTACAACATTACATTTACTTCTGCTTCACCCGCTCCCTCAGGTTATTTAGTGTTGCGCAGTGAAGGTGTTGCACCTACTGCAGCTCCTGTTGATGGAGTTGCTTATGTGGTGGGCGACGTTGTGGGTAATTCAGTGGTGATGTCGGCTGGTACGGCAACTACATATCTTCAACGATCAGTGGTTGCGAATACGACGTATCATTATGCTATATATTCCTTTAACGGAACATCGACCACGCGCAACTATCGCCAGCTGGCACCACTGACAGGAATTGTGACCAGTGCAGCTTCGATGGAAGGCACATACTTCAGTGCTATCAATGCGGCGAACTCAACATTGGTTACTGATCTTCAAACACGCGTGCGTTCGCCCTATACAAAGGTGTCGTACGATTTGTTTGATGAAACCATGGTAACCGAATTTGCTTCACGCGAAGCCGCCGGTGGTCAGCGCAGCCTTACCTGTATCTATTCCGGACAAACACAAAACTACTCAGGTACGTTTGCCTGGACGCCCACAACGATTTTCAGTCGCGAGCATACGTGGTGTGTTAGCTGGATGCCAAGTGGCGGAGGTACTGCATTGAATGAGTATGCCGACCAGCATCACCTTTTCCCTGTGAATCAGAACAATGCGAATGCTGTGCGTAGCAACCATCCGCTTGGTGAAGTGGTTACGCCAATCAGTACTTATTTGCAGGGCACTTACGGACTGGATGCAGCAGGTAACAACGTGTATGAGCCCCGCGAAATTCATAAGGGCGATGCGGCGCGTTCACTCCTCTACATGTCGCTTCGCTACAATGGAGTGAGCGGATTTAACTGGACCTTCAATCAACTGAACAATGTTATTTTGCCCGGTTTAGCCGAGGATCCGCAAGACTTGGCAACGCTGCTTACCTGGCATGCGACCGATGCACCCGATGCATTTGAAATTGCGCGCAACGATTATATCCAAAGTAAGCAGCAGAACCGCAATCCATTTATCGATCATCCGGATTGGGTGAGCTATATCGACTTCAATACGCTTACCTACCAGGTGCCTTCACAAGCTCCTATGCAGAATGGCTTATTGAAATCGCAGCAGGTAGTGAAGAAGTCGGCTGATGTAATCGTTTGGCCCAACCCATCAGAGTCGCATGCAAATCTGACGATTGATGCATACGAAGACGATGTGGTAACGCTTACCATTTTCGACCTTACAGGTAAAATGCT
>JBILCQ010000280.1:0-3193 GCA_044353065.1 Flavobacteriales bacterium
GATGGCGCAACAACGAATACGTTTGTCGCCAATCAGTCGGGAACATACACCGTGATTGCTGTTGCATTGACCTGCCAGGCGCAATCATTGCCCGTGGAGGTAATCATCGAATCACCACTCAATGCGTCTATTTTTTTGCCTTCCGGTAGCACGGCGTGTGAAGGAGAGTCAGTGGAGTTGCAAGCCTTGGGTGGGAACGCCCAATGGCAGTGGTACTTCGAAGGGGTCGCGATTCCAGGGGGTACCAATCAAAATTATCTTGCAGAAGCGCCTGGCAGCTATACCGTGGTGGGCAATGAATCGTCGCCTTGTGCAAGTACCTCGGCACCATTGCAGGTAGTCATAAACACACTTCCCGAAGTGTCACTTGTGTGGGATGGAAATCCTACGATATGTGCCGGTGAGAGCATTGCCATTGCAGCTTCGTTATCGGGAACCGAACAGCTCGAATGGTATTACAATGGAGCGTCGGTGTCGATCGGTGAGGTAACCTTTGATGCATCTCTTGGCGGACAATACAATGCGATTGCTGTGAACGTTCTAACGGGTTGCAGCAGCGAAACGAATTCGCTCACGCTTGCGGTTTTACCTGTTCAGAATATTGTCATCGCAGCCATTGGGGGCACTTCGTATTGCGAAGGGCAGAGCGCTGTTCTTGAGTTAACACAAGGAAGTGGCACAGTACAATGGCAGGCAGGCGATGCATCCATTGAAGGTGCAACAGGATCGGTTTTACATGTTACATCGGAGGCGACTTATTCCGCGATTGTTACGGATGAAAATGGCTGTGCCTCCTCTTCCAATAATGTGTTGGTTGAAGTATTTCCTCTTCCCGCTACAGCTCTATCGATTGATGGTTCTGCCTCAGCGGCGTTGTGCGGAGAGGATGACGAGCTAGTGGCACAGGCCGAGGCAGGTGATACCTATGCGTGGTATGCTTCAGGTGAAGTGTTGCCGGGAGAAGTAAGTTCCTCATTGCTGATCAATGAGCCGGGAGAGTACGCTGTGCAACTCACCAATGAATATGGATGTGTTGCTGTTTCGGAGCCTCTTTTTGTTGAGCTATACGACCTACCTCAGGTAATGCTGGAGCCTTCTGGAATGGTAACCCTATGCGAGGGACAAACCTTGTATATCGAGGCTGTCAGCAACGCGGCTAGTCAATACGAGTGGTATGCTGATGGTGTGTTGTTGAGTGATGAGTTCAATGGGTATCTCGAGACATCGGAAGCCGGTGAGTACACGGTGCGTGTATTCGATGATAACGGATGCGATGTGATGTCGACGCCTTCGAATGTGCAGTTGCTTTCGGTAGCCACTCCTGTCATAACGGATGGAGGCATTACCGATGACGGCCAGTTGCTGGTGGTGGCATCTGCTTCGGGCAATCAATGGTATTTCAACGGTGAAGCCATAACCGGCGCTACTCAATCGACTTATGTGGCTTCAGTGAGTGGCGTGTACACGGTCATTTCTATTGAAGATGTCTGTGAGTCGGCGCTTTCAGAAGCTTTCGAAGTGGTTATAAGCAGCATTGATGAGTATGGCGAAACCCTATTGGTATATCCGAATCCATGCACGGATTTTCTTGTTATTGAAGGGATGTCTTTTCAGGGTCTGCCATACACAGTTTATGATGCTTCGGGTCGTATCGTTTTGCAAGGACTTGCAGCCGGTGCCCGCACACAGATCGATGTTCATGAGCTGTATGCAGGCATGTATCGATTGGTATTGACCGGCGGAGAACGAGTGACATTCTCTGTGGTGCGGTAGGTTTTAGCGGTTCGTTTTTTTTAACCGCAGAGTCGCAAAGAGAACTACGAAGTATTATTCAGCTCTAACTGCAAGCTTTATTCTCTTGAAATTTCTTTGCGTCTTTGCGGTGAAAAAAACTAACCGCAGAGGAGCAGAGAGAACTACGAAGGTTAAAGCACCTGCAACTACAGAGTTTATTCTCTTGAATTTCCTCTCTGTCTTTGCGGTTAAAAAACACACTACACCAACTCGATATCGAACTCTGTGAGTTGCACGAATTGTTCGATGCGCTCTTGAATTTCTTCTTTGGTGATTTCCAGCAAACGATCGGGACCGAATTTTTCGCACGTGAAGGAAGCCATGGCAGAACCCACGATGATGGCTCGCTTCATGTTTTCGAACGAGATGTTTTCTGTTTGTGCGAGGTAGCCGATGAAGCCGCCGGCGAACGTATCTCCTGCGCCAGTTGGGTCTACCACTTCTTCAAGTGGAAGCGCAGGTGCGAAGAATACGTTGTTTTTGTCGAACAGCAATGCGCCGTGTTCGCCTTTTTTGATGATGAGGTATTTCGGACCGAGATCCAGAATTTTCTTGGCGGCTTTTACGAGTGAATGCTCCTTGGCTAGTTGGCGAGCTTCTTCGTCGTTGATGGTGAGCACGTCCACTTTGGCAATCACTTGCATGAGGTCGTCCCATGCAATGTCCATCCAAAAGTTCATGGTGTCCATGACCACGAGTTTCGGGCGTTCGTTCAATTGCTCTATCACGCGCATTTGCACGGCGGGGGCAAGGTTTCCGAGCATCAGGAAGTCGCAGTTTTTGTAGGCCTCTGGAACCACGGGGTCGAAGGTTGCCAATACGTTGAGGTCGGTGACCAAAGTGTCGCGCGAGTTCATGTCGTAGTGGTATTTGCCCGACCAGTAGAACGACTTCTCGCCCTGCTTGATTTGCAAACCACCTTGGTCGATGCCGCGCTTGGTCATTTCATCGAGCATCGATTGGGGGAAGTCGTCGCCCACAACCGACACGAGGCCGGAAGCATTCACGAAGTGCGAGGCGCACAAGGTGATGTAGGTAGCTGCACCGCCAATAACGCGATCTTGCTTCGCGAAGGGGGTTTCAATAGAATCGAAGGCAACGGTGCCTACTGCAACAAGACTGGCCATAGAAAAAAATTTTGCGCGAAGATATTGTGGTTTGCGTGATAAGTCTTAATATTGCAGCCCTTTTCAGAAAGACCCTTTTGAAATCGGTGTTTTAGTCTCGGTTCATCCGGGATAGCTAAAGCGAAAGAGGTAGTTTCTTTTGAGTTCCGTAAGCGGCGTTCAATGGAAGATTCCTCAGTAGCTCAGCTGGTTAGAGCACATGACTGTTAATCATGGGGTCCCTGGTTCGAGCCCAGGCTGGGGAGCAAAGGCCATCACATTTATATGTCGAT
>JBILCQ010000055.1:0-10924 GCA_044353065.1 Flavobacteriales bacterium
AATCCATCGCAGAGAGCGACGTCACAACGGTGCTGTATGAAAGTCCACATCGAATGGTCAAGACGCTGGAGCAGGCGGTTAAATTCCTGGGCCCCGATCGTAAGCTTTCCGTTAGCCGTGAAATCAGTAAAAAGTTTGAAGAAACCGTGCGCGGAACAGCGAGTGAAGTACTCGCGCACTTTCTCGAAAATGAGCCGCGTGGAGAGTTCGTGATTGTTATTTCCGGCAAGCAATAAGTTAACCGCTAACCGAAAATTCGGCTAAACAAATCGCCGACTTTTTCAACTTGTATTACGTTGATTTTATTCGAGAATCCTTCGAGTCCCTTGTTGTACTTCGACACGTAAATTTCTTCAAAGCCCAGCTTGGTTGCCTCTTGTATGCGTGAGTCGATGCGTGTAACGGGGCGAATTTCTCCACTCAATCCTACTTCACCTGCGAAGCACGTCAGCTTTGGAATGGCTATTTCCGCATTGCTGGAAAGGATGGCGGTAATGACAGCCAAATCCATGGCCGGGTCTTCGAGTCGCATACCACCGGCTATGTTGAGAAACACATCTTTCATGGCTAAGCGGAATCCACATTTCTTCTCGAGCACAGCCAATAGCATGTTGAGTCGGCGCACATCGAAACCCGTTGTGCTGCGCTGCGGAGTGCCATATACCGCGGTGCTCACGAGCGCTTGTATTTCGACCAACAGCGGGCGATTGCCTTCAAGAGTTGCGGCAATTGCTGACCCTGTTAGGTTTTCTGTTTGCGAGTGAATTAGTATCTCGGAAGGGTTGGCTACTTCGCGTAATCCTGCTCCTTGCATTTCATAAATGCCAAGCTCATTGGTGCTGCCGAATCGATTTTTCGTACTGCGCATGAGTCGGTAGATGTGGTGCCGATCGCCTTCGAATTGCAACACCGTGTCGACCATGTGTTCAAGCACTTTTGGCCCGGCCAATGTTCCCTCTTTGGTGATATGGCCAATGAGAAAAACCACGGTATTCGTTTCCTTTGAAAACTTCATCATGCGCGTGGCGCATTCGCGCACTTGTGAAACGCTGCCCGGTGAACTATCGATGGCTTGTGAGGAAAGTGTTTGAATGGAATCGATGATGAGCACATCGGGTTTCAACTCTTCTGCATGCATGAGGATATTTTCCACGGAAGTTTCCATGAGCACAAGGCAACGCGGATTTTCGAGTCCTAGTCGCTCTGCGCGCATGCGAATCTGTTCTTCGCTTTCTTCCCCGCTCACATACAACACAGAGAGATTCAATTGTTTCAGAGCAAGCTGAAGCATGAGTGTGCTCTTTCCAATGCCGGGTTCCCCTCCGAATAGAATGAGACTGCCGGGAACTAAACCTCCGCCCAGCACACGATTTAACTCTTGGTCAATAATCGGAAAGCGGGGCAGCTGAGCCGATTGCAGGTCGTGAATAGGACGTGGCTTTGAAACCTTCTGAATGGTGCGTACACCGGTTGCGGTAGTTTCTTGCTTTTGAATTACCTCTTCAACATAGGAGTTCCACTCGCCGCACGCGGGACATTTGCCCAGCCATTTGGGCGACTGATTTCCGCAATGCTGACAGAAGTATGCAGTTTTGATTTTGCTCATGCTGAGGCGAAGGTAGAAAAAGAAAAAGGCCACGATTGAACGCGGCCTTTTTTATGTGTTTAAGGAATAGTCTATCGCAAAATCTGAAGCTCTCCCGTGAATTCCGTTTTGGAACCATACGGTAGTTTCAGCACATACCAATAGCTTCCTTCAGTGAGGTCGGCCGCTTTCCAATCGTTCTTGTAGTTGCTATTTTCATAAACCAAATTGCCCCAGCGGTTGTAAACCATAAGTTCCGCGCCGGAGTATTTATCAAGGCCTAGTATAAAGAATGTGTCATTACCATTTTTTCCGTTTGGTGTAAAGATGTTCGGTATAATTACTGAGCATTCATCGGATTGAATAAACCATTCGGTTGTCTCGATGCCGCAACCATTGGTCATGGTGCCTGTAACGGTTACTACGCCTCCAAGACATTCGTAAGGCACGTTGTCTGCGCAAAAGTCGAGTCCGGAAGATGTAGAGCTTAGGTTAAGTCCTGCGCAAGTTGATGTCCACGAATAGGTCACGTCGTCATACGCTTCAAGTGGCTCGATCGACAATGACTTGCACTCCCGTTGGCATAGCGGCCACACTTCAGCATCCACAATATTGGTTGCTACGGGTGTCAAGGAAAATTCAACATCGAAAGAACTGGAAGATGTTCCACACTGGTTGGTGATGGTAGCTGTTATAGTTGCATTCGTGTAATCGCTGAATGGGCCCACAGTGGCTGAATTACCGCTTGTCGCACTCACGGGTCCTGACCAGCTAATCGTGTAGTTGTTACCAACAAGTGAAGGTATGGTTGGATTTGCTGTTTGAGAAAGGGTTGCACCGTCGCACAAGATTCCAGGGTTAGGGTTGGTAAAGGTGAGAGTTGGAGGTGCGATGGCGTCAACAAAAAACGGAACAGGCCCTGAAGAATCACCACAGCCGTTGGTAACAGTAAGCGTGTAGTTTCCTTGCGAGTTAAAGCTTGCTGTTGATGAAGCGATTATTCCAGGATTCCAGTCGTAAACCAACCCCGGGAATTCCAGATTGTCGGCAATAGGGTTGAAGGTTGCTGATACGCCGGGGCAAATTTCTGTAGTATCAGGAATGGTGAAATTCGGAACGTCGGGCTGGTAGATGATGCGCAACGAGTCGGTAGCTGAGCCACAAATGTTTTCGATGGTAGCGTACACCATTTGATCAGTATAAACGGTAAAGGGGCCCACAATGGCCGAAAGTGCGTTTGCCGTTGGAGCCACGTTTTGTCCATTCCAGGTCACGTTGCCCGCGCTGGTAATATCAATCGTTAATTCTGTTGTTTGGTTGTCGCACAATAAAATGGGCAAGTCTGTTTCCAAGGCAATTTGAGGGTCATTGGTAAATTCTACGTTGTAGCAATAGTCGTAATCACAATTGGTATTGCTAAAGCAGAGTTCATATACACCCGCTTGACTTGGCGTCCAGGTAGTGGTCATTTGTAATGGGTCCGAAAAAGTCCAACCATCGGGACCAGTGACAGTCCATGTTCCGTCGAGCGGAGGTGGGTCGCACACAATGCCGGTCCATACAACACCACTCACTAGAGGAGAACCAACTTCATACGATGTCGTGCCGTCCGCTCCGCAATTGCTGGCAATCAAGTTGGCATAATTAATTACAAGAGAGTTTCCGGGGTAATCGTTACCGTTTGCGAAATACTCAACGATAATGGTGTCGCCGGCATTAACTTCCACATTCAAATCATCATAAGTACTAAATATAGTGAGGAAGTATTCTGTGACGTCACCCCCGTTTAAGGGATGAACGTAAACATTGATGTATGAACCTTGCCAACCATTTGCATTCGTACTGAACGCTTGGATTAACATATTCTCTGCGTCCGGTATTAAAGACCCGCAGAAATTGAGTGGTTCAGGGCCATCACAGCGTATTCCATTATTTAAATCATTGCTTGAGCAAGGAGTGGAAGGTGAAGTGTTGACGCGCTTGATGTTGAAGCCCTGGCAACCGGCCGAATCGGTTACGAGAATTCGGTAGCGACCATTTACATTGCCCGTCACAGAAGCACACGATTCGTCGAGAGGAGTTCCGGCCACAAATTCTCCGTCATATCCCGGCATAATTTCCCATTGGTAGCTGGCGTAATCGCCGATGACACAGACAACGGTATCGATGCCCGGACAAACCTGAATCGGTGCATTTCCGCCCACCAGCTGTGGAATGAAGAAAGGTGTAACATCAATATTTACGCTGGCGACAACCGAGCAGAAACCAAATGCGCCTACTACGCTTACGGTTCCCGGTTGCGATACTTCTGCAACGTTGCCTACATCACCATTGCTCCAGGTGTATGAGTCGAAACCTTCACTGGCGGTAAGCTCAGTAACTTGACCTGCACAGATATTCAACACCCCGGAAATTTCTATCGGGGGCACATCGACTTCGTTAACCAGGAAGGTATAGGTAACAGTTGTCGATGCGGCCGGAACGCCATTGTCCGTTGCGGTAATCGTTACTGTATTGGTACCAACGTTTGCTGTGGTTGCGGTAAAAGTTGCGTTGTTCAATACGGCGATGCCCGGAGAGTATGATGTTGTGGCGCTAAAGCCGGTGCCGGTTTGAGTGTAAGTAACAGTGGTGTTTTGCGTTGCTTCAGGGCTTGCAAAAGCCAGGTTCAAATCGAACACTTCACCCACACACATCGTAATCGTGTCGCACGCTTCGCCAATTACAGTTGGTGGCTGATTGAATGCGAAATTGGTAATGCTGGTGTTGAATTCAATTACACGACCATCGAGCCAGTCAACACCATCGAGGTCGCCTGCAGTAACGCCATACGGACCATCCCAAATAGTAGAGTTGCACAAGTTGAATCGGCCATAGGCATAATGCTCATTGCCGGTGGCGCGGTCGGCTCCTACAATGGCGTAGTTGTTTACGGCCGCACAACCCGCTGTCGCACCGCTAATCTGGCTGTTGGCCCACTGCATGTCGAGATACACAAACTGCACGTTGTTGCCACCGCCAATGACGTCGCTGCCATCAGGCGTGATAATCATTTGAAACGAGTTGGTCTTATCGTCGAAGTTGGGCCAGTAGCCCACATCGATGTAGTTGATGTAGAGTGCTTGAGGCGTAAGTAAATAATAAAGTTCTCCGATAGCACCGAAGTCGAAGTCAGACCAAAAACCCGCGATATGATTGTATTGCTGGTTCGATTCAGTACCGAGTGGATTAGGGAATGCAGACGGTGTGAAGTCGATATAGCCGGTGTTACCGAGCACGATGGTTCCTTTGGTGGTAAGAACTATCTGGTTGTAGTTGGTTCCGAAGAAATTGAAGTTCCATCCCAAATTGATAGGCGCACTATAGTTATCGGTGCTATTACCGGGGCTTCCGGGCCATTGAATGGTATTAGGATGTTCGTATTCGCTGGTGGGTTCAATCCAATAGCAATTCGATTCACCCGACGACTGAGTAGTTTTTAATTGACTACGCTCTTGCTGGCGTTCGCGTTTCCAGCCGGTTTTCAGTTGTGACACTCGATCGGCGTTGAATCTTGAATCTTGTGAAAACGCCGCCCAGTCTTCTTTCGACATTTTCTGTAAAAAGGTCTTGCTGTATAGCTGCTCCTCAGTCATTTCGGGAGAGTAGCGGGCATTCAAAGGAGCCGTATAGTGCTTCTCTTGCGACCAAGAGAGAATGGAAGTTGCAATAGAAAATAAACCTATAAGCAGATATTTCTTCATGACTGAGTTTGGTTGATGAAATTTTCGGTTGGTTAAAAACAAGGTAGGCAAATATAATTGGGGTGTTATAGCTTTAGATATATGCGGCCGTTCTTTTCCACTATTTGTTGTCGAAGGTCTCGGCCTTGAGCATGGTAGGTATAGTAACCTTCATCGGCCGCGGAGCCATCTGCGCGCGTGCCGTCCCAAGAGCCGGAGAATCCAGAGTGATATATTCTGTTTCCATCTTCATCGAATACGGCGATCTCGGTTATTTCAATGTTTTTCGAAAGCTCGGTTAAATCGAATACGTCATTCTTGCCATCTCCATTCGGGGTGAAAATGGTGGGGGCTTCCCAGTGTGGTAGTGGGAAACATTCCAGTTTAAGATTCCGTGTATGGGTTTCATTCGAGGTGTTCATCACCAGCGAAACCTCATAGGTGCCGTGCTTTTCGTAGGTGTGAAGCGGTGCTGACTCGCTCGACGTGGTTCCATCGCCAAAATCCCACGAGTATCTCTCTGCATCGGTTTTTGCCGGCATAAAAAAGTAGGTGAGATCGTATTCGTTGACCGGGACTGCCGCAAAGGAAAAGTCGGATGCTGAAGTTGTTTCTAAACCATGAGCTTTTTCTGACGCAATCGTGGATAATGTTTCTCTCGAATCAGATTTCTCCAATCGTTGCTCTGTCTTGGTTTCAAGGTTGGGCGGCAATTCTGACATCGTTGCAGTGTCAGTGGGTTGCGCCTGGGTTTTTATATTTTCCTTAGTGGAAGCTACTTGAGTAATCACGGTAGCGACATGCTTCCCCGGCGTGGAAGCTGAATTCGATTCAACCGCAGCACGAGTCGAATCCGCCACCGGCTTCTCGAGTATCACTGTTGTTTCTGAGGGGTGCAATGATTCGACTTTGTTGGGAGAACTATTCATCCACAACAAACCGAATGATGACGTAGCCACGAACGCAAGACCCACTATCCACTTGGTAAGCACGCTTGCTTGAGCTGGGGCTGCCGAAGATGAGAGGTTTGCTTCCATTCGATTCCACAGCGTTTCAGGCACGTGGCTTTCATAGCCATCAAGCTTGTCATTCAGGATATTTCGAAGTTTGTTATCCATGCTTCGCTGACAATTCAAGCTTTGATTTTAACCAAGCTTTTGCTTTATGGTATTGGGTTTTCGAAGTGTTCTCACTCACGTTCAGCGACGCTGCGATTTCCGCATGCGAGAAGCCCTCCACCGCGAATAAATTAAAGACCGCTCGGTAACCGGCAGGCATCTGCTGTATCAAACGAATTAAGTCTTCTTCATGCAAATTGCTGAGTGCTTGAATGGAGTGATCGGACAGTTCTGTTATCTGTTCGGAATCGATTCCAACAACGATTACCTTCTTGTTTTTGAGCATATTCAGCGAGGTATTCACCATCACCCGGCGAATCCAGGCACCCAATTGTCCTTGCTCTTGCCATTGGTCGAGATATCGGAAAACGCGAATAAAGCCTTCTTGCAGGGCATCTTGGGCGTCTTCGTTATGAGCGAAGTATCTTCTACACACCGTAAACATTTTGCCTGCATACATTTTCCAGAGTAGTTCGTGAGCTGAGCGGTCGCCTCGAATGCATCGATCTGCAAGTTCCCGGTCCGTCATTTCACATTTCTGAGATGATGATACAATTCAGCAAAAGAAAGTTGCCTGACTATTCAGTTTGAGGGTGATTATCTCAAAATGAAAACGTTTCCTTCGAACGTTTTCGTTTTCGATGTTTCTAGATCGGCCACTTCAATTTTCCACAAGTAATAGCCATCCTGAATGTAATAATCTCCATCGAGGAAACCGCCGGTCCATGCCTTGCCAACCTCTTCGGTGTAGAAAACGGTTTCACCCCAGCGATTGAACACCCAGAAGCGATAAGAGCCGTCCAGCTCTCCGTTGACAACAGGAAGAAACACATCATTCAGCCCATCACCATCAGGAGTAAAGGTGTTTGGCACAAAAACCTGCAGCACGTTCTCAACAAAAATATCCTGGCACAGGGTGTCCATGCAGCCATACTGATTTCCGGCCATCAGGCAAACAGTGTAGGGCGTAATGGTTTCAATGTCGGGGAATGTCCATCGTGGATTTGCCATATTACTTTCACCGGCACTGTAGAAGTCCCATTCGAAGGTGGTGGCCCCGGCGGTCAGATTCTGAAAATGAACTTCTCGGTTTAACACATCAATCGGCTGTGGCTCCCAAGTGAAATCAACCTCAGGATAGGATCGAATGGTTATAGGCGTTGAAAGTGTATCGCTACCCACGCAGCCGAATTGCGAGGTTACCGTAATCGATGGGAAGAAGTTCCCCGGAGAGGAATATACAGCTGCGGTGTCGCCGCAATAGTTGATTTGCGCTCCATTGCCCAGCGACCATACGCAGGTGCTTAAATCAGTGTAGGCAGGATCAAGGTAGGTATAAGAAAACCCGATGGTGTCGGGGTAACAACTACCTGAACCGTCTGCTTCCATAATGGGTTCCGGAGTGTCGTGCGCAGTTACCCAAAGCGTGTCGGAAATACTAGCCGATGGACATTGAGCATCGATGACTCTAATTTCGTAGAGCATGTCGAAAAGGAAGCATTCAGTAATCGTGTCGGCCGTTGCAATGAGTGTTGGGGTAAGGTCATTCACATCGTTGAGCGCATACCATTCCACGCTTAGACTTCCCGCGCCGCCCGTTGCAAAAGCAGTTAACTCTTCACATTCGTATTGACACGTGAAGAGGGTGTCAGCGCCATTTTGCGTGAGAAGAAATACTCCGGGGGAAAGCGTACCAACTGCCGAAATAGTATCAGAAGAACATCCGATGGCATCGAGCGCGTAGAAATAAACGATGGTGTCCTGTGTCAGGTTGAGTGAGAATTCTTGACCGGCCGTTTCGTTGGTTGTGCCCAGCAAACATCCCACGGCATCGTCACAACTGTTCCAATAGGTTGTGAAGCTGCCTGCTCCTCCGGTAACATCTGCATTGAACTGAATGGGATCGCTCGGACAACCGAGAATGGCCGGCGGGTTTGCAGCAATGGTGATTTCAGGAGAATCAGGGTCAAGGGAAAACGTTGTATCAGCAGCACAAACTTGCCCTCCCGGAATTAGCACCTCAAGTGTAAGTGTATAGGTGCCAATAGTGAGATTGTTAAACAGGAAGGGACTTAGTGTAATGATGTCGGTAACTTGTCCGCCTTGGCTCAGTAAATACTGATTTGCCTCGGGATTCATCCCTTCAACCTGACCATCCACATCGCTGTAGCAAAAGGGAACCGCCTGCGTTGTATTAGCCATGACAACTTCTTCATCGCGCACATCAATGATAAAATCTTCAAAGGCCTCACATCCTTCAGAGTCTGCGATAAGGAGCGTGTGATTGATAGGGTCGTTGTAGCAGATAGGGTCTGTAACATTATTGCCGTCGATAGTGGCTGTATAGGTGTTGTTATAAGCTCCGGTGACCGTAAAGGTGATGTCTTGCGATCCACTATTAATGCACGTTAAAGCGCACATTTCCGGAGGAAAATTCAGATTCGTAATCTGAATGGGAGGATTCACATCAATGGCAATATCTTCAGCGGTAGAACAAACAACTGACCCAAAATCTTCCGAAGCCGTGACTTCGAAAACCTCATCAGTGGTTGGGTCAATATTCACCACATCGGAGTTGGTTGAGCCGAGAATAGAGGCGCTTGGTGTCCATGCATACGTATATGTGCCGGCTCCGATTGGAGTTGCTGTAAGGGCGGCTGTATTGTTGGGCGCATCAAAACAGAGTAAATCGTCGGTGGCGGTGATAGTAAACTCCGGGTTCGGAAAAACGGTGATAGTCACTTGGTCTGTGTTCGAACATGATCCGTTGTCAACGGTGAGTGTGTAAGTATTGATAGACGGAATATCTGCTGTATTGCTGATGGTTACTACGGGCTGGGCATCATCGGATTGTCCGGAGCCCATCCCTGCGGTGGGTGACCAGCTATATGTGAGGCCAACCACAGCAGGAGTGCCGAGCGTAGATGGTATATCGCTGCATTGAGAAACTTCGTTTCCGGCATCAGCGGTGGGCACGATAAGCTCTGTGGCAACGAATACATCAGCAGTAGTATTTACGCAACCGTGCACATCTGTTATGCTTACAAGTGTGTAATTGCCTGGTTGGGTAATGTTTATTTCGTTGGCGGTAACGACCGGTGTGTTTAGCGGATCCGGTCCTGTAATGTCGATAGTGAATGGTCCGTCACCGGTGGTAGCGAATGCCGCTGTGATATTCGGCTCGTTGGGACAGTAGCTTTCGCCATTCGAAAGCCATGTAGCTGAAACAGGCGCGTAGGCATCCAGATTGAAGGTGAGATTTAAGGTTGAAGAACAACCGAAATCGTCGGTAACACTGATTAATTGGTATGCCCCTTCATCTCCGACGCAATACTGATCGTTTTGCAGCAAGTTGTTGATCGTAGTGTTCGCTGCAACATTCGGAACGTTAATATCCATGCTGAAGGGCTCTTCGCCGGTAAACACCAGGTTGAAGCAGTGCTGATCCCCGATGCATATAAGCGCATCGCTGCTGATGGTAGCTGTAGGCAAGGGGTTTATGACCACGTCTTCGCTTCCCGATACTGAACCGGGACAGTTGGCAGCGCTGCTCGTGAGTGAAACTAATTCGAATGTGCCTGTTGCATCAGCGCTCAGTGTGAAAGGCGAAACAGCGGTGTTTATGGCAGGTTCATTTGCACCATCAATGCTGTAGACAACATTCCATGGGCCCGTTCCGGTGAAATCAATGTCGAGAGCTACACTTTCTCCTTCGCAAGCGCTGGTGCTTGATTGTGCGCTCAGTGCAGCCGTTCCTGATTCGTACCATACAACCGATTGGGTGTTGGAAGAGAATTGAATGGCGGGATGTGTTTCATTGACACAACCAGTTCCATCGTCGTTTCCAACCACACATGAAATGTAATATGTCACTCCGCTAACAACAACTCCCGTCGCCGAAGCTGCCCCGAAAACAAGCGGTGTATCAGCATCACCAAAGCCGGCGTTACCGCACGATCGGGCTATTTCAGAGCCAAGCACATTCGAGGCATTTGTGTGAAGAATGAACATAAATTCATCGTTGTCGTCGGTTGTATAGGCGGTGCTTTGAGTTGCAGTAGCGATTGCCGGTGCAGTGGCAGGCGAACACAATGTCAACGTTCCCGCGGTCATTATACCCCCATCGGAAATAATCGGACATATATATCCGGTGTTGGTGAGTGTAACCGAGTTGCAGTTGTAGCTATCACTGAAAGTCCATGACCCGCCCGTGCCGCCCGAAGGCAATGCGACGGTTGTGAAAACCTCATTAACGAACGCACCTCCAATACCACCAACAGCTTCCGTGAATGGGCCAGTGCCTGTGGTTATCGTGAATTCAATGGTATAATTCTCGGCAATGTTGTCGCAGGTCAAATCGGTTTGTGAAACAACTATGTCCGGGTGAACTTCGACCTCAATAACCTCGTCCACCTGCACAAAGCAAAGCGGTGTTTGTGTGAAGTAAATTTTATCGAGCTCAAGAGCGAAGTCCTGACTGGCGATTATAGTTTCCGAAA
>JBILCQ010000346.1:0-3172 GCA_044353065.1 Flavobacteriales bacterium
ACAACCTGTTGGTGTAAAGGTGATGGTGTATGTGCCTGCTATACTGGTGGCAAATGACACTGTTCCTGTGCCGCTGTTCAGATTGAGGCCTGCAGGTAATGCTGAATAGGTACCGCCACCTGTCCACGAATTAGTTGGTGTTACGCTATTAAAGCCGACACAGAAAGGCCCGCCATAGTTCAAGGTTATAGATTGCGGTGCATTTACCACAATGGTTCCGATTGCGTTCACTGTGCCACACCCACCTGTGAGCGGTATTGAGTAGTTGAATGTTCCGGAAGCGGCAGGGGTTCCACTTAATGTGATAACTCCCGCTGACCATGAAGCCGTAACCCCTGCGGGAAGGTTACTTGCAACTCCAATACCTGTTGCCCCCGAAGTTGTGAAGGTGATAATTGGCAACGGAAGACCTAAACAAATTGTTGGAGAAGCAGAAGGAGCTGAAACGGTATTTAGCGGCGTAATGTCGATAGTCAGGTTTGCTGTGTTCGCGCATAAACCCGCAGTCGGTGTGAATGTGTATGTTGTAGTTGCTGTGTTATTAATCGCAGGAGACCACGTTCCGGTGATGGGAGGAATATTGGTTGAAGAAAGCGGAAGCGCCGCAATAGCAGCTCCACTGCAAAATGGCCCCAGAGCATCAAAAGTTGGCGTAACTGGATTGGGCGCTGTTAGAACAACGGAATTGTCCTGCACCATACTCGGTGCATTACACGCCGAGTTGAGATATGTGGCACTACCATTTTGGGAAAATGCGACGTACGCTCCGTTCTGAGCGGTTGCACTTCCTCCGGTGGTTCCCGAACTATTAAGCAACAAATTATTCTGATATGTCGCCGAGTCAGTGCACCCACCTGGAAAATTCAACGTAACTGTTCTCGGAGTAACTGTTGCGGAGTTGTTGCCAAAATATCCGGCTGTCACCGATGAACAATGGAACATCACATAGAGTGTATCCGATAAAGTAGCAAAGCTGTTTTGAGTGTTTGTAGTGTTGTTGCTCATGATAATGACAACGTTTGCGTTAGCGGGCAATACACCAGACACAGGCACCGGCAAGAGCACGCCTCCACCGGTAATAGTTGCATTTACGTTATCAATAAATGGCTGATTGGTGCAATTGAAATTGGTAAATGAATTTGATGGCCACAAAGCGGTAGCTCCTGTTACAGTAACCGGATTCACCCCGGTTTGAAAAAACACCATCTCATTCAATCCTTCCGAATTACCATCTCCACATGCATCCACAAGAATCCCTTGAATTTGAATACAACCACTGACAGGAGTAAATGCTTGCGATTGGCAATTGTTCGCGTCAGTTACAGTTACGGTATAGGTTCCAGCACAGAGATTAGAAATAGAGGCTGTGCCGGCGCCATTACTCCAGCTATAGGTATACGGTGTTGCACCACCGGTGGCATTCGCAACTGCACTTCCATTGCAAATTGTAGAGCAGGTAGGATTATTTCCCTGTGCGAAAACGAGCGGGCGCTCATAGATGGTAATGGGCACCACCACGGGCGGTGCGGGACATGTGCCCGATGGTGTGAAGGTATAGTTGGTAACCCCCACAACATTGGTATTAATAGCTGTCGGCGACCAAGTGCCTGCTATCGGTGGCACATTGGATGAAGAGACTGGCAGCGCAGGGGCAGCAACGCCATAGCAAAAAGGGCCAATGGGGCCGAACGTTGGAACAATGACAGGATTAACCGTAATGGTTGCGGAGTTGCTCACTATCTGCTGACATCCACCGGCAATTTGAACCAACGTAACTGTTACAGTTGTATTTGCATTTAAAACTGGACTAGGCACTGTAACCGTTCCGGAAACACCGGTATTCACGATCAAATTTCCACCACCAACATTGTAGGTTACCGTAGCAGAGGGAGTACCCGTGAATGTGATTTGTGAGGTGCCACCTGCACAAATAGGGCTCGTAGCTGTCACCGTAACATTTAAATTCGATGTTATGGTTACAACTACGTTATTCAACAAGGTAGTGCAGCCATTCGCTGTTACTTGCGTGAAGGTGATGGTGGCTCCTGCAGGCCAAGTTGTTCCCATACCAACACTTCCAGGACCAATATTCGCAACACCCGCAGCACTAAAAACAAAATTTCCGGATCCACCAGTTGAGGTTGTCCAGAATAAACTCGCATTTGCTGTCCCTGTGAAGTTTATAGTAGAAGAGGACCCCGGACAAATAGAAGTTGATGAAGTTAAAGTCGCAACAGGAGCCGGATTGACCGTTATAGTTCCCGATGCACTGACAGTTCCGCAACCACCGATAAGTGGCACTGAATAATTAAATGTTCCGGAGGCTGTAGGAGTTCCGCTAATGGTAAGTGTGTTACTCGACCATGAAGCTGTTACTCCCGCGGGCAAACCCGTTGCCACTCCAATACCTGTCGCACCGGTGGTCGTAAAAGTTATAGTGGGCGACATTGCCGCATTGAGACAATAGACTCCGTTGGGAGCAGTGCTAACAGCTGTCATATTGGGCATTACCACAATGGTTCCCGTTGCATTTATATTTCCGCAACCTCCTGTGAGTGGTATAGAATAGTTAAACGTACCGGAAGAAGTTGGCGTGCCTGAAATGGTTATAACGTTATTCAACCAAGCAGCCGCAACACCCGCGGGTAATCCGGCAGCGGCTCCTATACCGGTTGCGCCGGTTGTGGTGAAGGTTATTGGGGTAAGTGCTGTGTTAATACAGAGAGTTGGATTTAATGATGGCCCCACCGCCGTATTAAGTGATGGCAAAACAATGCTAAAAGCCACATTGCTAGTGCAACCGGCGGCATCTGTCACTTGCAACGTGTAGTCACCTGCGGCTAACCCTGTAATCAGAGAACTGCCCGCCGTGTTAGGACTTGTAAGTAAAGCCACACCCGCTGCATTTTTCCATACATACGTCCAAGGCGAAGTACCCAATCCCTGACCCAATGCGCTTCCCGTGCTACCTGACGCGCACGCCGGATTGGTAATTGTAATTGTTGGTGTTGGACAACAATTCGACTGCGAAAAGAAAGTGACCGTTGGATCGAGATTACAAGCCAATGACCCCCATGAACCCGATTCACCGTCCCCTGTTGTATTAATAATCAAATTCAAGCCCTGGTCCTGAACACAATTGGCCAATTGCTTCGTTCGAATTTGCCAGCAG
>JBILCQ010000248.1:0-3706 GCA_044353065.1 Flavobacteriales bacterium
GTTTGAAGGCATACCCACCTACCCCGACGCAGGAAGATTTTGGGAAGTGGTTGATAAGCACCGAGTGAACATTTTCTACACTGCCCCAACGGCTATTCGTTCGTTGATGTCGGCAGGAATCGACCACGTGCTCCCCTACTCGTTGCAATCGCTGCGCGTACTGGGCTCCGTGGGCGAACCCATCAACGAAGAGGCTTGGCATTGGTACGACACGAACATTGGTAAAAACCGCTGCGCCATTGTGGACACTTTCTGGCAAACCGAAACGGGGGGCATCATGCTCACTTCGTGCGCAGGTGTTACCGAATCGAAACCCGCCTTGGCCGGACTGCCCATGCCGGGCGTGCAGCCAATTCTCGTTGACTCAAACGGAAATGAAATCGAAGGCAACGGCGTGGAAGGACACTTGTGTTTCAAGTTCCCCTGGCCGTCTATACTGCGAAGCACATGGGGCGATCATGAGCGCTGCCGACAGACCTACTTCTCGACCTACCCCAATCTCTACTTCACAGGCGACGGCGCCCGCAGGGATGAAGACGGATTGTATCGCATCATCGGACGTGTGGACGATGTCATCAACGTGAGCGGGCACCGCTTCGGAACTGCTGAAATCGAAAATGCCATCAATCAAAACAAGAGCGTAGTTGAAAGTGCGGTGGTAGGATATCCGCACGATATCAAAGGACAAGGCATATACGCCTACGTAATACTCGCGCAAGGCAGCGAGGCCAATGAAGACATGCGCGATCGCATCATCGAAACAGTGGCGCATGAAATTGGGCGCATAGCCAAGCCCGATGTCATTCAATTTGTGAGCGGCTTGCCCAAAACACGTTCAGGAAAAATCATGCGGCGAATCCTGCGAAAAGTGGCCGAAGGCGATGTGAGTTCGCTGGGCGATACGACGACGTTGTTGGATCCGGCGGTGGTGGAGGAGATTGTGAAAGGGAGGGTTTTAGGATTGTAGGATTGTAGGATTATAGGATTGTAGGGAGCAGCAACCACTCATTCTCATTCTGATTGTGTTTCTCATTCTTTTCTCTAACCGCAAAGGCGCGAAGAAAAATCAAGAGAAAAAACTTTGCGCTCTTTGCGCCTTTGCGGTTCAAATAAATTCGACAATACCAACGAAAGGAAACAGCGTTAGAATCAAAATGAGTATCAGATGCTAACAAACACTCTCCTTTTGTTTAACAGAGTTCGGAGTTTCTTGGCTGCGTAATGGAACCCATCAACATTGTTTGGCTGAAACGAGATCTGCGAACGCAGGATCACGAGCCACTCATGCTGGCTGAAAAAGCGGGAATGCCCTACTTCATTGTGTTCTGCTTCGAGCCATCCATTCTTGCTCACCCCGACACGAGCACTCGGCATCTTCAGTTTCAGTTTCAAAGTCTGGTGGTGATGAACGAAAAACTGAAACCGTTCAATCGGTGTGTGAGCGTATTCTATGGTGAGGCCGTCGATACCTTTCAATGGATCGCGCAACACTTCGAGATAAGAGAAATTTTCAGCTACCGTGAAAGTGGCATTCGTCTTACCTGGACACGCGACAAAGCCGTTCGAAGTTGGTGCTCCCATCACACCGTTCGCTGGACCGAATGCAAACGCGACGGTATTCAGCGAGGCATCAAAAACCGAGAAGGATGGGACAGGCAGTGGCATGGATTCATGCATGCTCCTATCATTCAAAATGTGTTCAGTTCTCAACAGGTCTCAATGCCTGCACATCCGTTTACGATACCGGATGATCTGCTTCCAGAATGGTCCGACTATCCACGAAACTTTCAACCTGCAGGCGAAGACGTCGCGCTCCGCTACTTGCAGAGCTTCATGGAAGCAAGAGGAATCAACTACAACAAACACATTTCCAAACCTGCCGAAAGCAGAGTAAGCTGCGGACGCATTTCACCTTACCTCGCATGGGGCAGTGTGAGTGTAAGGCAGGTGGTTCGATACGCGCTGCAGCATCCGCAGGCCACCAATGGCAAACGTTGGGTCGACGGCTTCCTGACACGCGTGAAGTGGCGCGACCACTTCATCCAAAAATTCGAAGTCGAATGCGACTATGAAACGAAGTGCATCAATGCCGGATACGAATCGCTAATAAAAGATCAAAACTCGGCTCATATTGAAGCATGGGAAAAGGGGTGTACCGGATTCCCGCTGGTCGATGCCTGCATGCGTTGTTTGCACTCCACAGGTTGGATCAACTTCCGCATGCGGGCCATGTTGGTCAGTTTCTTTTGCCATCATCTTTATCAGGACTGGCGCTGCGGAACTTATCACCTAGCCAGACTGTTCCTCGATTATGAGCCGGGCATTCACTACCCACAATTCCAAATGCAGGCAGGCACCACAGGTGTCAACACTGTGCGCATCTATAATCCCGTGAAGCAAAGCCACGATCATGATCCGGAAGGTGCGTTCATCAAAACATGGGTGCCCGAACTACGAGCTGTGCCAATCGAATTCATTCACGAGCCGCATCTCATGTCGGCCGAGGAGCAGGCAAACTGCGGTGTGCGCATTGGCACCGACTACCCCACGCCTATTATCGCACTCGAGTCCGCATCGCGCCATGCACGTGAGGCCATTTGGGGTCACCGAAAAAAAGACGAGGTGAAGACCGAAGGAAAACGTATCGTCGAGACGCATGCCAGAAAAATCGCAAGAACTAAGAAGAGTCAATCAGTAAGTCAGCTAAAAGTCTTCTAACGATTTGTTCATTCAGATAAAGTGAATATCACTATTCGTCTTGTCAATTCATATGCTCCACAGCAAGATTTGAATAACCGATATTTGCGAGCTCGACATCCTTTATATGAAAAAGAAAATCATCGTTCTCGGTGCCGGTTTGGTTGGATCAGCCATTGCCGAAGACCTCCATAAGTCACACGACGTAACCTCGCTCGACCCTTCTCAAGAGCGGTTGAATTACATGGCTACGAAAGGCATTCGTTGCATTCAAGGCGATGCCACCGATTCAGGTAAATTAACCGCCATCGTTAAGGATTACGACCTTGTTATTGGCGCAGTGCCGGGGTTCTTAGGTTATAGCGTTTGCGAAACTGTGATCAAGGCAGGCAAAAACATGGTCGACATTTCATTTTTTCCGGAAGATCCATTCGGGCTCGATGAGCTAGCCAAGCAACACGGTGTAACCATTGTGACCGATTGTGGTGTGGCCCCAGGCATGGGGAATATTATACTCGGCTATCACGACACTCAGATGAAAATTCACCGCTACGAATGCCTGGTGGGCGGATTGCCTGTTGTTCGTGAGTGGCCATGGGAATACAAAGCCGTGTTCTCTCCCATCGACGTAATTGAGGAATACACACGTCCGGCCCGCTATGTTCAAAACAGTCAGGAAGTAGTGCGAGAAGCCTTAAGCGAAGCTGAGCTCATCCAGTTTCCTGGATTAGGCACACTCGAAAGTTGGAACAGCGACGGACTTCGTTCGCTCATTAAAACGATGGCCCACATACCCGACATGATCGAGAAAACGCTGCGCTATCCGGGTTGTATCGAATACCTCAAAGTATTGCGAGCTGCAGGATTTTTCTCCTACGAACCGGTTGAAATCAATGGCATGCCCGTGCGCCCCATCGACCTCACCGCTAAGTTGCTTTTCCCACAATGGAAACTCAAACCAGGTGAAGAAGATTTCACCATTATGCGTATTGTCATTGATGGAGAAGAA
>JBILCQ010000109.1:0-7171 GCA_044353065.1 Flavobacteriales bacterium
CGCACAACCGGATATACGTGCAACGCCGTTGCTGAACTCGTTCTGGAAGGAACGTTTGAGCAACATGGCATCAACCCACCTGAATATGTTGGTCGAGCTGCCGGTTGCTATGAGCGCGTGGTTGAATACCTGGCTCAGCGCGATGTGATTTATTCCATTGAAACAACTTCATTTTAATCGATATGACATCCAAAGAAATTCTGGCCCGATTAGAAAAGATGGGGTCAGCATCCATTAAGAAAGTATACATGAATCATGGAGCCGTTGAGCCGTTTTTCGGTGTGAAAGTCGGTGATATGAAAACCATTGTGAAAGAAGTCAGACAGAATCATACCCTTGCTCTGGACCTCTATGCGAGTGGTAATTCGGATGCCATGTATCTGGCCGGATTGATTTCCTCGCCCAAGGAAATGACAAAAAGCGACCTGCAAGCATGGGTCAACAATGCGCGCTGGTATATGCACAGCGAATACACAGTGGCCTGGACAACTGCGGAAAGCAACTTCGCCCGAGAGCTCGCCATGGAATGGATAGCTTCTTCCAATGAACTGATTGCAACCGCCGGTTGGGCGACCTACGCATCCTACATCAAAATTACGGCCAACGATTGTCTTGATATAAAGGAAATTTCTGCGCTCGTCGATAAAATTGAGAAGGGAATCTCCAAGGCACCCAACCGTGTCAAATATGTGATGAACGGCTTCCTCATCATGGTCGGGACACAGATTCAAGAATTACACACGCAGGTGGTTAACGCTGCTAAAAAAATCGGTAAAGTCGAAGTAGAAATGGGCGGAACATCGTGCGCAGTTCCGGATGCTATTTCGTACATATCCAAGACAGTCGAAAAGTCCGGATTCGGCAAAAAGAAAAAAACAGCTAAGTGCTGAGAAGAGCTTTCACTACCCCACAATCCTATATTTGCTTCTCATGATACAACGCAAACAAACCCTATTTCTCGCCGCTTCGGTAGTTTTATTCCTGAGCACCTTTGCATTTCCATTTGGAACCATTGGCACGTTCGAACTACACAACTATAAAGTGATCGCTGCCGATGGCAGTGCCGTTGAAGGTATTTCAACTTACTACTTCTCCATTCCGATGGCCATTGCGTCGATCGTTTCCGCTTTTGCCATTTTCCTTTATTCCAATCGCCAGCGCCAAATGGCTGCGGTACGCATCAGCTTTATTTTCTTCGCTGCATCATTTGCTCTGATGAGTTTGTACATCATGCAAGCAGTGAATGTTCTTTCAAATGAATCGTTTGAATTTGGTATTTCATTCTTCTTGCCCTTCGCAGCATTTTTCTCGAATATGATCGCCCTGCGTGGCATCAGGAAGGATGAACAACTGGTGAAATCACTTGACAGATTGCGTTGAGAACGATTGTTTGGATAACGCTTATCATCCTTGCTTACGGCTGTGCGACGCGTATCCCAACTGCCGCGCTGAAAGAGCAATCGGAAGTATTGAGGGTTCAGTTGATGCGAACCGAAAGCGAGGTGTATGGCGACTTTCACAAGCTTCGTACGTTTCACACCGACTTGTTCCAGTCCATCAATAGCACCAGCACTCTACCCTATCCTGCTTTAGACACTCTTTACGATCAGCTATTCATTGCTGCCAACCTAGCCGTTGGCGTGCGTGTAAATTACGACACCACCTTCTGGCAAGTGCAAAAGGCAATCGAGAATAAAAAGAAAGTTTCCTTGGCCGGTTCATTTCAGAATTTATACGGCACGTTCACACCCATGCCCACTGAGCTACCGAAGCAACAGTTGATTTATAAGGAGCAATACTTCCAATTGCGATCGGCTTATCAGGATAGTTGTCGCAAACACGGAATCATTCGATATACGCCTCAGGACTATGCATCCATACTCGATGAAAAACTAACCCAGTGGCAAGATTCGCTGGAAGAAGTAGGGAGAATGGTAGCTCAATGCAAGTTGGACCTAAAACAACGCTTTCCCATTCAGAAAGGAAAGGAGTTTTTCGCCGCCTATGCGCCTGTCTCCGAGTTGGAGGCCATGATGAAAAATTTTGAATCGATTCTCAATCAATTACAAAATTCACTGTCCCGTTTTGAAGAAGGCAACAACCAAGACTTCATCTACTTCGGTCCCAGCATTCGGCAACGACTTGAAGTGGCAGCTAACGACGATTTGGTTGGTCAATTAACGATTCAGATGAACGATTGCCGAATGAAAAAAGCCGAGTACTTTATTCGAAATTGAAAAGTCTTTAGGAGCAATAGTGTGTTATTTCTGCACTCTCCTATTTCCGGAAATCTGTGCATATCCGATTGTATAACTTTAACCAAGGGCATTTCCATAGGTGGTGAAAAAGCGCTAGCATTGTTACGGAATTAAGCAACTAGATTTAGGTATGTCGGTATACAAATTCTGCCTTGCGATCGCATTATCGCTCATCGCATCCATCACATTCGCACAGAAGCTCGAAAAATTTACGCATTCAGAAACTGCTTGTGTCAATGAGCTTTACGGACTATTTGAATCCGCTCGACAAGGCCGAGGAAAGGAAATAATCGAGGGGCAGTTTGCTCCTGTTTGGCTGCAGGCGGCATTGTTCACACCCAATCAGAGAGAGCAGGTTTATAACGTGCTTGATGCCCTTCTCAAAAACAAAAACAAGGTATTTCCCGACTTTCATGAATATATCAAAGCGCTCATCGCTTTTCCAACATCCGGAAAAAATGAGGCCGACTTTCTTGCCTGGAGCGATGTGCTGCTGCGTGTTTTAAATGACAAGAAAAACAAAAAGTTTATTTCAGAAATGATTGAGAGCTCAGCGCTCTTGTTTCGGGATCACAGTTTTTTTCAAAGCGAAACAATTCAGTGGCAAGTCTCATCCAACGACTACAACTTCGTTTTCGACTCACTACCGGCAGTTGTGTTTGGCAAGGTAGACTTGCGATGCTACAGCAAGGGAGACAGCAGTCTTATCTACGGAACTAGCGGAGCATATTTCCCGGGGGCGTATCGATTTGCAGGTCAAAACGGCACAGTTAACTGGAAGAGAGCCGGCTTCGATGAATCGAAGACCTATGCTGAATTGAGCAACTTTTTCATTCGCGTTAAAAGCACAACGTACAACGCTGATTCCGTAATCTTCCATACCGAATTTTTCGAGCAAGCACTGCAAGGGCGATTAACCGACAAGATACTTGCTGATAAATCAACCGAAAACGCTACCTACCCCAAATTCGAATCGTACTTCAAACGGTTGCAAATTCAAAACATCGACAAGAACATCGACTACGATGGTGGTTTTACCATGGCGGGAACTCAGCTTATCGGAAGCGGATCGCCCGATGAACCGGCTATCATCACCATTTACAGAGAAAACAAAAAGTTCCTTACAGCCCGAAGCCAGGAGTTTGCCATTAAACCCGATCGGATCAATACGGCTCATGCCAAAATCATTCTTTACCTCGAAAACGATTCAATATCTCACCCTGACGTTTCATTTACCTTCGATAGAAAATCCAGAAAGCTCGTATTACTTAGAAGCGATGAAGGTGTTTCAAAGTCGGCATTCCAAAACACGTATCACAACATTGATATGTACTTCGAGGCCATAACATGGAACATCGATGACCCGTCCATCACATTCGGCAGTCTCGACGGAAGCACGCAGCGATATGCCGCATTCGAATCGAATACCTATTTTAAGAAGAACCGCTATGAAAGCATGTCAGGTCTTTCTGACTCTCATCCGCTTTACGAGCTGAAACAATACGCTGATCACATCAAGAGCAATTCATTCTCTGCATTTGAATTGGCTCGTTTTCATCGTTACAGTGAAGAACAAATCAATACCGTTCTTATTGACCTCAACAATAAGGGCTTCATTAATTATGACATTTATACCCACGACATAGTTGTTCGTCCAAAACTCTACTGGTACATAGAAAACAACATTGGAAAGCGAGATTTCGATGTGATACAATTCAGTACCGAAGTCGAATCGGGGCCAAATGGAATGCTCAGTCTTTTGAATTTTGACCTTTTGTTAAAAGGAGTCGACAACTTCCAATTATCCGACTCACAACGGGTGAATATCATGCCCCTGAAGAAAGAAGTGACCCTGAAGAAGAATCGCGATTTCTTTTTCGGTGGTCGTGTTTACGCGGGTAATCTTGAGTTCAACGGTCCCGAGTATTTCTTCTCGTATGAAAAGTTTCAACTCGAACTTCTTCAGGTTGACTCATGTCGCATTTATGTGGAAGATGAATCATTGGGCAGAAATGAATATGGTCAAGTCGCCAAAACACGCGTAAAAAGCGTCATTCGTGATGTCCAGGGCTATCTTAAAGTCGACGCACCTTCGAACAAAGGTGGATTTCATAGCCAAGCTTATCCGCAATACCCCATATTCACTTGCACCAAAACCTCCTTTGTTTATTGGAGCGACCCGGCCATTCAAAAGGGAGCATACAAAAAAGAAAAGTTCTTTTATCAATTGCAACCATTCACCATCGACTCTCTGGACAACTTCAGCAAAAAGGATTTGCGTTTTGAGGGCACATTGGTGAGCGCGGGTATTTTCCCCGACATCACGGAGCCGCTCGTACTCATGGACGACAACTCTCTTGGTTTCATTCGCGAAACCGGAAATGACCTACCGTCATATGGAGGAAAGGCGAAGGTGAAGGCCGAACTCAAACTTAACTATTCGGGATTAAAAGGAGGTGGCGACTTTAGTTACTTGACTGCTTCAGC
Source organism: Flavobacteriales bacterium (assembly GCA_044353065.1). GTDB lineage: Bacteria > Bacteroidota > Bacteroidia > Flavobacteriales_D > Sanyastnellaceae > JAIBBG01. The sequence continues at coordinate 4,746 of JBILCQ010000109.1, forward strand.
ATCTTCCAAGGAATTCCTTTTCCTGCCGGACTCCATGTCGGGCAATACCTACAAATTCAACAACCGTGAATTAAGCGGCAAGGTGGAGGTTCCCAAAGCTCACAGCGACTCGACTGCTTTAGTCTTCCTGCCCAAGCGTGATAACCTTGATGTAACAAGCATCGGCAAACCAATTGATTTCTTTAACGACGAAGCCACGCTAACCGGCACATTGCACTTGAAGCCAACGGGAATGACCGGAAACGGCTTCATGGATTTCAGTGGCGCTAAACTGACCTCCGATTTGATGCGATATTCTCGCCGGAAAATCCTTTCCGACACCTCATCTTTCCAAATGCGGGGAGTTGGTGAAGAAATGAGCTCCGGATTAGCATTCAAAACAGACAACGTGAATGCCGATGTAGACTTCGACCGACGGGATGGTATCTTCAAGAGTAATGGAGGTGAGACGAAAATTGAATTCCCATCCAATCAATATGTCTGCTATATGGACCAGTTTACCTGGTTCATGGATCGCGATGAACTTGACCTGTCATCCAATCGCAAACCACTCAGCGACGACCTTTTAATCGATACCGCTGAAGACGCCAAACGCTCCAACTTTTACTCTGTAGCCGAAGGTCAAGACTCACTGAACTTTCTCTCGCCCAAGGCCAAGTTTGATTTGCGTAAGGGTAAGTTGTATTGTCAGAAGATTAAGTACATCGTAGTGGCAGATTCGAAAATCACACCCGATTCAGGCAAGGTGACCATCGAACGATTTGCCAATATGCTTCCGTTCACCAAATCACAGATTCTGAGCAACTACGTAACGCAGTACCACCAGATATACAATGCTGATGTAAAAATTAAAGGTCGTCGCGAATACAATGCTTCCGGTGATATCACCTTCATTGACGAGCAGAAAAAAGAACAGGTCATTCACCTCGACGACATACGGGTCGACACTTCCTATCAAACCATTGGAAAAGGGAAAATTGCCGACGGTTCTCAATTCTTCCTTTCACCTGCGTTTGAATATTATGGCGACTTCGAAATGCACGCCAACAATCGTTATTTGATATTCGACGGAGGAGTTCGAATACTTCACAACTGCGACCTCATGCCTGCCACGTTCTTTAAGTTTCGTTCTGAAATTAATCCGGATGAAATCTATGTTCCTGTCGACTCTTCATTGCGCGATATGACCATGACAAAACTCGGAGTTGGGGTGATGATCACAGGCGATTCTCCGATGACGGTTTATCCGGCGTTCCTCAGTGATATTCGAGAGAAGAGCGATCGCTCCATTATTCAGGCGGAAGGATTCCTCACCTACGACAAGACAGGTGGACGCTACCTCATTGGTCCTAAAGAAAAAATCAAGCAACCAAAACTCGCCGGAAACTTGCTTGCGCTGAATACATCCAACTGCGAAATGAATGGTGACGGCCGCATGAATTTCAACGTTGACTATGGCGTCATGAAATTCACTAATGTGGGAGACGTGTTCTATCGCACCAAGGAAGACCAGATTTCCACGAGCGGTGTTTCGATACTTAATTTCCCAATCGACGAGAGTTCATTGAAGTCCATCTATGAGCAGATTGAAAAATGGCCCACACTGCAACCTGTCGACATTACACGAACGAAGTACGAGAAAAGTCTAATTGAACTGCTTGGCACAGAAAAATCGGATAAACTCATTTCTGAACTTGGTCTCAGCGGACAAATGAAAAAAATCCCGGAAGAGTTGATGGCAACTTTCTATTTGGCTGATGTAAAATTCAAATGGAACCCGATTGATGAAACCTTCCAAAGTCAAGGTCAAATTGGTATTGCCAGTATCGACAAAAAGCAATTGTTCAAGTATGTGAAAGGCAAAATCGAAATTGAGAAAAAGCGCGGAGCGGATGTACTTAGAATGTACTTAGAGCTCGATCCGAGTGTTTGGTATTACTTCGAATACAAGCTTGGAATCATGAATATTCTGAGTAGCGACAAGGAGTTCGGTGCTAAAATGAGCGAGATCAAAGACGACAAGCGTCGATTTGATGAAGGCCGCAATAAGTACAGCTTCCTGTTCATCAACAACAAGAAAAAGCGCGACGATTTCGTTGCGCGATTCTCCGACTTGTGATGAAAAGGCAATTTTCCTTAGAGTAAATTGCAGTTATAGCTTAACGCTGAATTTAGCTCGCATACGCTCAATGTGCTCTTGCGGAATTTCGTGCACATTGGATCCTTCATGGCGCTTCTCGACCGTTGCGACATGCAAGCGATAGCCATAATCGGCAGCGAGTTTTGCGTAGGGTTCCATCTCCCACTCCATCGTAAACGTATTGTGAACGATGATTTTTGAAATGCCCTCTTGCATTGCTTCACTCACTCTCTTCTCACAGTATGAATATGCCAGGTGATTTTCTTGAAAACGAAACTCGTAATGT
>JBILCQ010000282.1:0-3159 GCA_044353065.1 Flavobacteriales bacterium
GCAGGAACGCGAGCAGGATTTGGTAATTGGCACGCACGGACGCAGCATTTGGATAATGGATGTGGAGCCACTTCGCGAATACAGGCAGCAAAAGCAGGAGAAGGTTATAGTGTTCAACATGCCGACCATTCGATGGCGCAGCGACTGGGGAGGCAACTGGAGCAAGTGGCTCGAGCCGTCCATTCCTTCACATGATATTGCGATTTTCTGTGACGCCAGCATGAAAGTTCATGTGGATATTCAAGGACCCGATTCCATGAGGTTGGCCACGTTGGGCGATGTAGAATTGCACGCCGGTTTCAATCGCATACCCTTTGATCTTTCGTTTGACGAAATGCAAGTGAAACCGTTGCTAGACATATTAAATAAGGATAAGAAAGTAGGCGAGGAGGTTGCCATCCGCAAGGCCGACAATGGCAAATACTACTTGCCCAAGGGTGAGTATGTTGTGATGCTGACGGGTGATTTTGGTTCGAAATCGAAAGCACTCACCATCGAATAGCAGTAAGGCCTTCGAGGTATTAATTTTGCGCCATGGTTTACGAGGCGTCCCTATCGGGTATTATCCGAATCATCTTCTGGATTCTTGTCATTTCATTCATCATTCGTTTGGTGGCTCGCTTAGCCCTTCCGCATGTTGTGCGCGGAGCGCAAGAGCGCATGCAGGAAGAGATGCGGCGCAGGCAAGAAGCTGCTCGTCCGCCTCGTCGCGAAGGCGAAGTGCGCGTGGAAACCGATCGCCGCGGTAAGGACAATGACCAAGGTGGCGAGTACGTAGATTTCGTGGAAATTAAGGAGGATTGAGGCCGATTGCCCTTCCGTCGCTAACTTCACCCCCAAACCAAATTGCATTCTTTTTATGAAGCAAAAACTTCTGCAACTTCTGCCGCATGCAGTGGCGATTATCGTTTTTCTCGTAATCGCAAAGGTGTTCTTTTCCGGAATCAATGATGAATACGGATTGAAGCAGCCCGATATCGAAAAGGTAATGGGTATGTCGAAGGAATTGTCGGATTATCGACTGCTCAACGGCGAAGAAGCGCTTTGGAGCAACAACATGTTTGGCGGTATGCCCGGCTATCAAACCAATATACATTATCCATCCAATTGGGTACGCAGTATTGATAAGGTCATAAAGTGGGGATTGGATCCGGCTATCGGTTCGTTATACATGTGCATGTTTGGTTTTTACGTTCTCATGTTGTGCTTGCGTGTGAATCCGTGGCTTGCAATAGTGGGCGCAATTTCATTCGGTCTTTCAACCATAAACATTCTTTATATCGGTGGTGGACATACATCGAAAGTGAATGCTATTGGATATATGGCACCTGTGCTTGGCGGATTGATATTGGCCTTGCGCGGTCGTTGGTTATTGGGCGGCGCTGTGTTCGCCTTGTTCTTCAGTTTGCACCTGGCTGCAAATCACTTGCAGATGACCTATTACTTGGCATTTCTGTTGGCGGCAGTGGTAACAGGCGAATCCATTCGATTGGCTATCGAGCGCAAGTGGTTGGATATCGGCAAGGCCGCTGGAGCGCTCATCATCGGAGCTGTTATTGCAGTAATGCCAAACTTCGCCAACCTTAGTACAACTTATGAATACAGTAAGCTCACTACGCGCGGCAAGACGGATCTCACTATCAAACCGGAGGGAAAGGAAGATGGCGCACAAGCTGCTGATGGACTCAACACTAGCTACATCCTTGAGTACAACATGGCAGCCGGTGAACCCTGGGCCATGATGATACCCAATGCAAAAGGAGGAAGTTCATCGGTGCCGCTTTCAGAGAACAAGAAGGCCATGCAAAAGGCGCCAAAGGAAGTGCGTGAAAACATGCAGGGCTTCCCTCAATACTGGGGCGACCAGGGTAGTTCGGCGGGAGCATTCTACTTCGGTGCAGGCATCATGTTCCTATTTGTGCTAGCACTCATTTTATCAAAAGATGCAATCAAATGGCCGTTTATGTTCGTAGCGATGCTTGCCATTTTTCTTTGCATGAAAGAGATGCACGGCATCAACCGTTTTTTCATTGAAAGCTTCCCGATGTACAACAAGTTCCGAGATTCAAAAATGATTCTGGTACTTATCCAAATCATGGCGCCCGCGATGGCGATCGTATATCTCAACGAGTTAGTGAAATCGCCGTTGCAAGGTCCAAAACTGAAGTCGTTTTTCATTGCCTCAGGAGTGCTTCTGGCACTATTGCTTGTGGTGGTTACAACACCCTCGATTACGGGTCCGCTCGTATCCGCCAATGAAATCGAGTATCTCGACAATATGCGGGAGCAATACAAGGGTAACGCCGGTGCGCTCAACATGGTAAACTCCATTGAAGATGCATTGCCTGCAGTGCGCGGCGAAGTGTTTTCGGAAGATGCACAACGAAGTCTGTTCATTGTAATTGGTTTGCTGGCACTCACCGTGCTAACTGCGATGAACAAGCTTCGCTGGTATGTGCTGGCTGGTTTAGCCGCGTTGATTGTAACAGCCGATATGTGGTCGGTTTCGTCGCGCTATTTCAGTAACGAAAAGGAAAAGAATCCGCGCACCGGCAAACTCGAATATGCTCATTACGAGCGCACCGACAATCGGTTGTTTCCGTATGAGCCCGATACATGCGATCGGTTCATTTTGCGCAAGGAAATGGCTTCTGTTCCCAACTATGCGGAGCAACTTGCTTCGCTCGAAAACGCCATGTCGAACACAACGCCCTATGAGGGAAAAGACGCGAAACGTATCCACGCAGCCTGCGAATTTGGTGCGTTGCAGCTCAATACAAACTACCGTGTATTGCTAGCATCGCCCGGTGTTTTCAATGATGCAAGCATTGCCTACTATCACAAGTCGATTGGCGGTTATCATGCTGCGAAGCTGAAGCGCTATCAGGAAATGGTTGACTTCTACATTGCGCCCGAGATTACTCGAGTAACTGAGGCGTTCAAGTCGGGCAGTCCTGCGGTGGTTGATTCCGTATTGGGTACTTCAACTGTAATTAACATGCTCAACACGAAGTATGTGAAATACAGCGCTGCTGCACCTCCTTTCAACAATGAACGTCATGCATTGGGCAATGCATGGTTTGTAAGCAATGTGGAGTGGGCGAAAAATGCCGACGAAGAAATGCAGGCTATTGGCGCACTCAACCCGGCAACAACGGC
>JBILCQ010000283.1:0-3142 GCA_044353065.1 Flavobacteriales bacterium
AACGGTCCGATATAACAATTGGGATAAATACGCGCCCCCTTGCCGATTCGGGCACCTTCCCCTACACTAACAAATTCGCCCAGATACACATCTTCAGCAATTTGGGCCGTTGCATCCACATGTGCCATTTCACTGATGGCAACTTTCGGTTGGCGAAGCTGATGATACGCTTCCAACAATTTAGCGAAACAAGCATAGGGCTCATCAACTCGAATCAATGTTAATGACGGTGGTAGCGGCTTTTCTGCGCTAAAATCGTTTGCAACAATGGCAATGCTCGCTGCCGTTGAATAGATAAACTCTGTGTATTTCGGATTAGCGAGAAAGGTCAATGTACCGGGCTTTCCTTCTTCTATTTTGGAAAGTCCGCCCACCAGCACCTGAGAGTCACCCTCAACCGTGCCCTGGAGCATGCCGGCAATTTGCGCTGCAGAAAATTGCATAAGAATAGTTTTTACATTTAAACGGTATGCGAATATACCTTCAAAAAGGAAAGATTCATTGTAGCTGCAGCCCCGTGATTCTTGCCCCGAGTAACTGCATCACTTTAAAAAAATCGGGGAATGATTTGGAAACAACTCCTGCACTTTGAATGGTCATGTGCGCACCTCCCATGCCGAGCATAGCACCTGCCATGGCTATGCGGTGGTCGCCATGTGAATGTAATTGCGTAGACCGAATGGCTGCCGGGTAAATCTTCATATCATCGTCGCGAAGCACCATGCGCACACCCGCCTTGGCAAATTCCTGTTGCAGTGTCTTGGCACGATTACTTTCTTTATGAATGAGTCGCGACACTCCAAGAATGACAGAAACTCCATCGGCAAACGCCGCCAGCGCTGCCAATGGCGGGAATAAATCAGGGCAATGTGTCGCATCGAATTCGAATGCGCTGATATCTGACTTCCAAACTTGGATTGCGTTATCCTGTATCTCAAAACGAACACCTGCTAATCGTAAAGCATCTAGAACTGCTTCATCGGCTTGCGCCGAATGGATGCTCAAATTTTCTACGATCAACCCTTCCTCCGCGCACAGAGCACCTGCAACCAACAAGAATGCAGACCCACTCCAATCGCCAGGCACAGTAAGCTCTGACGCCTTGAAAGCTTTTGGGGTGATATGGAAACGATTGTACTGCTCGTGTTCGATATCTACACCAAATTGCGAGAGCACGCGCAACGTAAGATCAATATAAGGCCTGCTGTTGAGATTACGAACCTCAACAGTTGATGGCTCTGAAGCTCGTGAAAGAGCGATGAGCAATCCGGTTAGAAATTGAGATGAGATAGAAGCATCCATCTGAATGTTTCCGCCTTTGACAGGGCCATGAACGAGAATTGGCAAACAGCCGTTATTCGATTCGATACGCACACCGCACTGCGCTAGTGACTCAATCAAATCATGAAATGGACGTTGGAGCAAAGTTCCCTTACCGATAATAGACACCGGGTTTTCATTCAACGCGGCGATAGCAGCAAACATGCGGGAAGAAAGTCCGGACTCACCACAATCGACTATCTCCTTTGCATTGCGGATACCGGAAGCAAAAGCCTGTGGGAAACCGCCCTTTATTTCAACTGAAGATCCCTTCCGGGTAACGATAGCACCAAGGTCCTGGGCAACTTGCAACGCTGCTTCACAGTCATCACTTATTGGAAAACGGTGAATTACTGAAGTGCCTCTGGCCAATAAAGCACACGCCACCATGCGTTGTGCGTCACTTTTACTGCCGGGTGCTTCAACACGCCCTGCCAGAAGTGAAGGCCATACATCTGCCTTCATTTTCTACCGATGTATATACTAGCAATGCCACCGCTAAGAGGAATACACTGACATTCGCGATAACCGCATTCTGTCATGACTTTCAAAAAATCATTCCCTGAAGGAAATGCGTCTACCGACTCGGGCAGATAGGTATAAGCGCGTGCATCTTTCGATACCAACTTGCCAATAGTTGGCATGATGTACTTGAAATAAAACGTGAACAATTGCTTAATCGGAAATCGGGACGGCTTCGAAAACTCAATGATGACTCCCATTCCACCCGGCTTAAGCACGCGAAGCATATCATTCATGCCCTTTCGCAAATCTTGAAAATTGCGAACACCGAAGGCAACTGTAAACGCATCGAAATGCCCTGTTTCGAAAGGCAAATTTTCTGAGTCTGCAATTTGAAACGTGATGGCATGCTCCCATTTTTTAGCGGCCACTTTCTTCTTGCCCACTTCAATCATACCTGCACTTATATCGACACCGATAATCCGGGCATCTTCCATTTTCATTCGGATGGCTTCCATGGCAAAATCGCCTGTACCAGTGGCAACATCGAGTATGAGCTTCGGATTTTCTTTCTTGAGAATTCGGATGGCCTTCTTCCTCCAGAGCACATCAATACCGAGAGAAAAGAAGTGATTGAGAAAGTCGTAGGAGTGCGAAATATTATTGAACATTTCAGCTACCTGCTGCTTCTTTTCGCCCTCCTGAGAATACGGTTTTACTTGTTGCACGTATGATAACAGGTTAAAGGGGTCAATTGTTCGTTGCCATTTTCGCAATGGCTTCTTGTATGAGCACTTCCTTGTCGACAGGCACAACGCCAACCTTTTCACAAACCAAACCGCCGGCTATGTTCGCCAATGCAGCGTATTCAAATGGCTTTGCACCCGCAGCCATTGCCAGTGATGCCACGCTTACAACCGTATCACCTGCACCGCTCACATCCATGATTTCACGCTGGTGGGCCTTTTCGTGATAGAATTCAGAAGCATTGCTGGCAACCACTCCCAACTCGGAAAGCGTTACCATCGTAACTTTATTCGACAATTGCTGCTCAAGCATGTCGATGGCAGACTTCAATGCCTTGAAGTCATTTTTATCGAAATCGACTTTAAGGCCTTCTTTCAATTCCTTTAAATTGGGCTTAAACAGAGTCGCTCCCTTGTAGGCGAAGAAATTGTCTTTCTTGGGATCGACAGCTGTTGGAATAGCGCGCTCTTCCGCCCATGCAAGAACCGTTGATATAACACGCTCGGTTAACACACCTTTGTTATAGTCTTCAAAAATGATGACATCTACCTTTTGTCGTTCGAGTATGTTCTTGATGCAATCAAGCAGGTGGCGCTCATCCGTAGAGCTGAGT
>JBILCQ010000284.1:0-3136 GCA_044353065.1 Flavobacteriales bacterium
TTAACAAAGATGCACCGCGCAACACGCATTTCTGACATATTCTTCTGAACAACACGACTCATTCTACTAACGAAATCATGTTGACATTTGCTAAGCTTTGGTATTCAGTAAATTTGGAAGAAAATCGCTCACTTTGAGTCGGCAACTCAACTAGTTTTCAACTATGCTTAGCATTCCAAAAGTTTCTGACGTATTATGGAGACCTTGGTATTTATGGCTTGTAACAGTCATAGGTCTTATTGTCTGTAGCGGTTGTAGAAAAAAAAATCAAGACGAAACGCTCCCTACCATTCGCATTGAAACGCCTTCGTTTGGATCGTTTTATTATTACGGAGATGACATTCCAATTGAGGCGTTTGTAGACGACGAAACCCAATTGAAGTCAATAGAAGTTGCCATCACAGACAACCAAGGGAATCGATTTCTTCAAACAGAAACGTATTCGCCAACCTCAAACACTTTCGAAATAAGTTTGAGCATTCGACACAACGATCTGTATTTAAGCTCCGGCACCTATTACGTGCGAGTTAGAGCTTCCGACGGAGAAAATGAACAGTTTGCATTTCGTGAAATACAACTCGCCGAGGCGCCACGACTTATAGAAAAGCTGTTCGTGATTCGTGACACAGGAGTCTCCAGCTCTGTCGATTCCCTCTCGGGAACAACCCTGACTCCTTGCCTACAATTTCCACAGCAGTATTTCAAAGGCGGCATCAATGCACGGACGAATCAATTGGTAATGTGCAGCACTCACCCCGGTGATTTGATCAGCTTGTCATATCCTTGGTTTGACATTTTGAATACCAACTTCCCACCAAGTAATGACGTCATCACCGCATTTTACCAAGACCAGGAAAACAATTGTTTTTACTGGGGAACTATTTCGGGTGTTGTTTGGAAAACCGATTTACAAGGCACTCGACTTTTCTCTTCGACAAGCAGCGGAAGAATTACTGCGATAGGCGCGAGCTCTGACTATGTGGTGGTTTCGAGCGAAAACATCAATCAACAATTTGTAAGTGCAATACGCGCCGATAATGGAATTATTGAAACGACATTAACCATTGGTTGGCAAGTCAAAGGGATCATTCAGATTACATCAGAACCCAATCGAATTCTGCTGATAGGCAATCAAGAAAACAACTCCCACTTCGCCTGGCTGAACCTAAGTACTTCAGCGATTAATGAAGTCTTTAACTTTTATGATAGCTCACCGGTAACGTCGGTGTGCGATGCTGCAGGAAATGATTTTTATGTCATTCATTCCAACGGTATTGCTCGATATGTCAATTCCATGAGCAGCTATTCATTGGGCGCTTTCCCAAATGCCGAAAAATTGATTTACGACGAAGTGGGAAATTCGCTTTGGGCAATAGCCCCGAACTCGCTTGTTCAATTAGACGCGATTGCACAAAACACGATTCAATCACACGCAGTGAATGGTATACAGGATTTTTGGATTAAATACAACAAGTGATTAAGGATCTACCAAATCTACTTGCCAAATTCCGCGACCAAACGTCCCGGCAATGAGTTTTCGACTGGCGTAATTTATTGCAAGTGACTTTACAAATGTTCCGGGTATGCCGGCCATTCTCAACCAATTTGAACTAAATGTTTCGGATGTAAAGACTCCACGATCCGAACCGATATATAACCGAGGTTTAATGCCACGTTGCAGAATCATTGATTCGCATTGTGCATCGCCCCAACTGCCCGTGCAATCGACATAGCGTTTACCATCGAAATACCACAACTTACCATTGCTCTCGCGTCGGGTATACAACATCCAAAACTTACTGCTATCCGCCGGATCAACCTCTATTCCGGCAATCCAACCATCGAGGGGAACATAGGGCACGCGAGTCCATTTAATTTCATTAGCGCTCTTTGCAAGAAGATTATGAGTTACCCAAATCTGAGGTTGAATCATAGTACCCTTATTCAACGCATACACATACATGGTTTGGGGAAAGTCAGTGCTTAAGAAAAATCGATAGGCGTTATGCAACGACGTGTCTATTTGAGGACAATCAAAAATGGTCTCCCAGTTGAGTCCCAAATCACTGGATCGACGCAGTCGTTCGCCTGCGCAAAAAAGTGTTTGATGCTGTGTCGGATGCAATCGAATCCAGCTATGCCATTCTGTTTTTCCATTGGGTCGCAATGATTGATTGAATAGCTTACCATCGTAAGTTGCCGTAATAGCCCCATTCTGAGACGTAGTAAAAATGATATTCCGGTCGGCATTACTGATAGCGCATTCAAAACCATCGCCCCAAGAAACATGATTCCAACGGCCATCTCTGAAGTAGTTTCCGCCAACATCGTAACCACCAAAAGCTAATCGAAGGTCTTTCGATTGCGAAGTAGCGACACCGAAAACATTAGCCGCACCGATTCCTTGGCAACGCGATTGCCAGTGCTTGCCTCCATCAACGCTCGAGCTAACTCCTCCATCATGCGAAGCCCAAAGTGCGTTGTTGCCTGCCGAAAAAAGAATATGGTGAACATCGTCATGCATCTGATTCTTTTCGATGCGATCAAAATTGCGACCGCCGTTATTGCTTAGCATTACTGGCTGAACATTCGCACAAGCCATGAAATCATCGTTTGTTGGATCCACTTCAAAAGCGCGTGCTCTCGTGGGATGCACATTCTGAGCATCTCCATCCATCGACCGAATAAATTCCCAATGCCCGGAATTGAGATCGTAGATATACAATTGAGCCGGGCCACTTTTACTTTGAGTAGCACGCTCGCTGCATGTAACCAATACGTACAAAAAACCCGGCAACGAATGAGAATAATTCAACACCATGCGACGAAAAGGAAACTGATCAATCGCTGATAAATCTGGAAGTGTTCGTTGTTCCCATTGCGATCCGCCGTCTGGGCTTACATAGAGTTGATCACCTACAGCAACAACCGTCTTGCCATCACCATATCCACTAAGCCATTCAATGTCATAAAAAATCCCTGTCGCAACTCGCTTCCAGGAAGGAACGCGCTTGCTTTTGCCGAAGAACCAACCCAATGGCCCATATTCACTAACCCGCCGCGACGCGTCATCGCAAACCCATAACCCGCGCGAACTGGCCACAATCAGAACATTGAAATTTTCCGGACTACATAC
>JBILCQ010000285.1:0-3123 GCA_044353065.1 Flavobacteriales bacterium
ATTCTTGCATTATCCATTTGTGTTCTTGCCTCGTGCAATCAAGCTAAAAAGGAAGACAAGCTCGGAAAGGCCATACAGGGGCTGGCAAGTCCTATTCGTTTGCAACTCGATACCACACGTGTATACATGACGGATTACTTCCCGGAGGTATCGAAGATGGATACCATTCGTTGGAACGGAACGACCTGGAAGGCCGATTCAACGGGCGTCTTAACCCTTCTAGGTTCGGCACCATCACAGGTAAGCAATCTGCATGTTTCTTACGACGGAGCCGGATACGACATACCTGTATTTGCAACAAACAAGATTCGCTACAAATTTAACTATGTCCCTTCGCGAGCCGATGTGGCCTCGGTGGAACTTTCCGGATCGATGAATGGGTGGAACCGCAAAGCTTCTCCCTTGATGAAAAACGGTGATACGTGGTCAGTCGAATTGGTGTTGAACCAAGGTCTGTATCAATACCGCATTTGGGAAGACGGAGTAGAAATGATGGATGCAGCCAATGCCAACACGATCAGCAATGGCATGGGTGGCTTCAATAATACCTTTCAGGCAGGAACAGCTGTGAGCAAGCAACCGATGATGTACACGGAAAGCTCCTTGCAAAACACCATCACACTCGTTGATGGCGATGCTTGCAAACATGTGCTCGCCTATGTCGATAATCAACTAGTCAGCGCTACCACTCAAAAAGGGAAAATAGTAGTCGAACTGCCTGAAAGCGCCAATACACTTGAGCGCTCGCATGTTCGCGTGTTTGCCGATAACGGCTCTGCTCGATACAACGATATTCTGATTCCGCTTAAAAATGGCAAGGCAATCACAAACCCGGCTGAACTTACACGCAGCGATCTGCGCAACACGGTCATGTACTTCGTTATGGTCGACCGATTTGTAGATGGCGAACCAGGCAACAACAGGCCAACTCAGGATTCCACCATTCTAGCCAAGGCCAACAACCTAGGCGGCGACCTACAAGGTATTACGCAGAAAATAAACGATGGGTATTTCGAAAAGTTGGGCATCAACACGATTTGGATCTCTCCCATCACCACCAATGCCGAAGGAGCTTGGGGGCTTTGGGATAAAGGAGTGAAGAGTACTTTCTCTGCCTATCATGGCTATTGGCCAACGGCATTGCGCAGTATCGATAATCGCTTTGGTAATAAAGCTGCCATGGATGAACTGCTCAAAACAGCGCATGCCAACAACATGAATGTTATATTGGACTATGTAGCTCACCACGTGCATCAGGAACATCCACTTTACAAACAGAAGCCCGAGTGGACTACTCCACTTTACCTTCCTGACGGCACCATGAATACAGAGAAATGGGATGAGCATCGCCTTACCACATGGTTCGACACCTTTTTACCTACTTGGAAATTTGCGGACCACGCCGTTGTAGAAGCTCTCACTGACACTGCGATGTACTGGGTAGAAAACTATGACCTCGATGGGTTCCGTCACGATGCGACCAAGCACATCAACGAAGACTTCTGGCGTACGCTTACCAAAAAAGTGAAGAATTACCAAGCCAATCATCCGGGTAAAACGTTGTATCAGATAGGAGAAACCTATGGAAATCCGGAGCTAATCTCCTCATACATCAGCAGCGGACAAATGGACGCGCAGTTCGACTTCAATTTGTATGATGCCGCGGTGGATGCGTTTGCAAAACCGGAAACAAACTTCAGCAACCTGGAACGTGTTCTCGAGGAGAGCATGTCGTACTATGGAAGTCACCACCTCATGGGAAATATCACGGGCAATCAAGACCGAGCTCGATTCATTTCCTATGCCGATGGTTCGGTGCAATTCTCTGAAGATCCGAAGCTGGCCGGTTGGACACGCGATATTCAGAATCGCGATACGGCAGGATTTCAAAACATGGAAATGCTGATGGCTTTCTTGATGACGACTCCCGGAGTTCCATGCATTTACTATGGCGATGAAATTGGCATGCCCGGTGGCAACGACCCCGACAATCGTCGCATGATGCACTTTGAAGATTGGAACTCACCACAGGCAAAACTGCAGGCATCTACTCAAAAGCTGGTTAATCTGCGCAGAACCAACATGGCTCTCACCTACGGAGAAACCGAAATCTTGTATAACGAGAATGGAGTATTGGTGATTGGTAGGAAGTACTTCAACCAAATGGCATTGATTGTATTAAGCAAATACGAAGGTACCGAACAATTAACCATCGAATTGCCCGAGCAATTCCGTGAAGCCGGATATGTAGCATTGAAATCTAACGGTATCAGTTGCACTGATCAATCCATTCAAGTCGATGGTAAAACCCTGGGCTATGAAGTGTTTTCAAAATAAATGAAGGCGACCCAAAAAACAGAGTTGGATTTGTCTTCCGATCTCAATAAAGAAAAAAGGGGCCTAGTGGCCCCTTTTTAATTCTTCATCTTTCGGACATCGAACTTCGCATTTAATACCTACTCTCCTTCTCCCAATTCCTCAACCTTCTTCAACTCCTCGTCAATCATTTCTTCAATTGCCTTGCGCTCCATATCATTCAATTTGGCATTGAGTTTTGCCTGACGCTTCAAAAAACGATACATGTCGCGCTTGTGGATTTCGTATGCAATGAATACAGTGTATTTCCCTTCCGCATTGAAGTATTTCTCCTCGCCTATCTTGCGCAGATCGGCGATGGTAGTATTGGTTACTTCTCGAATCAATGACTGGAACTTATCGTTGATCTCGCTACCACTGGCCGTTTCATTTTCATGCAAATACTGGTCAGTAACTACCTTCATGCGAGTTTCAACTTGCTGAGCCAATTCCTTTTTAGCTTGAAGATCGGCCTTGTTCTTTGCAATATTCTCATCCGTGCTATCTCCTTTGCCCTTTGCACGGAAGTAGCGAGCTGAACTCTCGTATTTATTTCCGGAGAATGGCTCCTTCACCTTTTCACCCAAGGGAGAAGTCGATTTGCACGATTGCAAAACAACAAACAAGGAAAGAACAGGCACTAGCCAAACTTTTTTTACTGCTTTCATCTTAGTTGATTTTAATTTGATGCAAACTTGGGATAAATTAAGCCAAGTCCGAGTGGATCATGATAAAAGATTCTAAACACCTTCGTGAAGCAACAGCGTC
>JBILCQ010000286.1:0-3109 GCA_044353065.1 Flavobacteriales bacterium
CAAGACATGGTATTGCTTCGCATGCCACCGCGCCAGCAATACAGACAGAGCTCACCATCCTTTGCCATTGCTCGGGCGGTTTCTATGTAATCGATGAACTTGTGTCCGACCAAGCGATAACCCAATCGTACTGCAGCGTCATGACCTTCGTTTTTGTAAACAATACCCACTTCATGTCGCTCGGCATCGTCGAGCAGTGGTAAGCTGATAGCTCCGGGGATATGGCCCGCATGGTATTCTTTCGGGCTGCGCACATCGAATAGTGGCATACCCTGCTTTACGTGTGAAAGAAATTGTTCTATATCGATAATGTGGGTCATGGGTTATCTGCCGTCGCCATCGAGTAGGTTGCCCAATCCTCCCAGGATACTTCCTTCTTCTTTGCGACCACCCGGTCCTGCATATGAGGCGATGCGTGAGGCAAGACGCGAGATGGGCAGTGTTTGCAACCATACGGTTCCCGGGCCTCGCAACGTGGCGAAGAAAAATCCTTCACCACCGAATAGCGTATTCTTAACACCTCCTACAAACTGAATATCGTAGTCGATTGTTTGTGTGTAGGCAACAATACAACCGGTATCTATTTTCAACACTTCGCCAGGTTGCAACTCGCGCTTCATGATGTGACCACCTGCATGGCAGAAGGCCATACCGTCACCTTCAATTTTTTGCATAATGAATCCTTCGCCGCCAAACAAACCGGTACCAAGCTTTCGCTGAAACTCGATACCGATGGATACGCCTTTCGCTGCGCAAAGGAAGGAGTCTTTCTGACACACGATTTTACCGTTGAGTTGTTGTAAATCGAGTGCGATGATTTTACCCGGATAAGGTGATGCAAACGCAACTTTAGCTTTGCCCATACCACGATGCGTGAATGTGGTCATGAACAAACTCTCGCCCGTGAGCAAGCGTTTACCGGCACCCATAAGCTTACTGAAAAATCCGCCTTGCTGCTGGCTGCCATCGCCAAACACCGTTTCCATTTGCACACCGTCATCCATGTACATGAATGCTCCCGATTCAGCCACAACGGTTTCTTGCGGATCCAATTCTATTTCTACGCACTGCATCTCTTCACCGAAGATGCGGTAATCAATTTCGTGATTTGTTCTCATGGAGTTCTATTCTATAGGGCGAATTTAGGATGGCCCAAACAAGAGTCGTAAGTCTTTTTGAAGGATATGACAGCGAGACGCACCTAAAAAACATGGAACAGCCAGATTTACCACAACTAAATTAGCCACACCAAAAAGAGAGTCTAATCTCTTTTGCATCGAATAGCTGCTCCGTCTTGCGGGTGAGTATCACGAAAATCAATGTCGTCGCCACCATCGAACATAACCATTGTGGAGTAAAATGGAGGTGATTCGGTAGATGTCCAGAATGAAGCATCGAAACTTAGAGACCAAGCAAAGCCAAGCGTACCAGTTCCTTCACGAAACCCGTTGGGAATAATAGAAAGACCGCTGCTATTTGTTGCTGTTGGGTTATCGAACCACAAATTATCACCAGCAGATGTTAATTCATTCCCGGCAGAATTGCTTCCACCGAAGTTTGCAAACAGATTATTCCACTCGCTTGTGCTTGGAACGTGCCAACCAGTTGGGCAAAGCCCACGGCTATCCTCTACAGCACCCCAGTTATATAGTTTGCCGTATGGACAATTGTATTCTGAGTTGTTGTTGTAGTAGCACCATGCTGCCCCGGCTTCCCACCATTCACTTGATCCCGTAACATTAGGGATTTGTTCGCCATTTCTGAACTTAGTTGTCTCTAGATTTTCTGCCATCCATTCATTACCTCCAATGATAATGGTCTTGTAAGTGTTGCCCTGCTGATCTGTTAGCGTTCCATAATTTAATGCAGTGTTATGGACATCCTCTTCCCCGCAACTATGGGACGCCGCTGTTGCAGAGCCGTTTCCTCCGCCATTGTTGTTGCCCGCATTGTTTGTATTAGCTGAACTACCAGAATCTTCATCTGGATTGCACGAAAGAAATAGGACACATGGAAAGATAGAAATGAAATTAAATAGTGCTTTCATAGAGAATGAATTTATTGCTAAAATAACATTTACATCAGTAACGGAAGTTGAATTCCTATTCAATTAATTTTTTCCATTTCACAACTGGCAATCCGCGGCCAAGAACATCAGAATTCCTTGTTGCATTGAATTTGATTTCACTCTAGAGCCATCCCACTTACACACAGTCCAAACCTCGCCGGGCCTCTAATTATATGCTTTAGATGGTTGGTTTCCATCTCCCCTCCTCAAACTATCTTCGCACCTCAATATTCAAACTCCATGGATTATAATTTCTCGGAAATAGAGGGCAAGTGGCAACAGCGCTGGAAAGAAAACGAAACCTACCGTGTAACAGAAGAGCCAAGCAAGTCGAAGTACTACGTGCTCGATATGTTTCCCTATCCGAGTGGGGCGGGCCTGCACGTGGGGCATCCGCTGGGTTACATTGCCAGCGACATCATGGCGCGGTACAAGCGTCACCAGGGCTTCAATGTGTTGCACCCCATGGGCTACGATAGCTTCGGATTGCCTGCTGAACAATACGCGATTCAAACGGGTCAGCACCCGGAAATAACCACACAGACCAATATCGCCCGCTATCGTGAGCAGTTAGATCGTATTGGATTTGCCTATGATTGGAATAGGGAAGTACGCACCAGTGATCCTGAATACTATCAATGGACACAATGGATCTTCGGACAAATTTTTAACGCGTGGTTCAACAAAGACACAAACCGCGCAGAGAACATCGATACACTTATTGAGAAGTTCAACTCAAACGGAACTTACGGCGTAAACGCAGCGCAGGATGCTAATTGGGCCGACGCACTGCCAAAGGAAAAGTTCTTCTTCGGAAATCACTTCGAAGGCGAATTCACCGCCACCGACTGGAAAAGTATGAATGAAGAGCAGCAGCAACTCATGCTCATGCATTTCCGTTTGGCCTACCTCGCTGACTCTGTGGTGAACTGGTGTCCGGCACTCGGAACCGTGCTCGCCAACGACGAAATAAAAGATGGTGTGAGCGAGCGCGGTGGTCATCCCGTTGAGCAAAAGAAAATGCGTCAGTGGAGCATGCGC
>JBILCQ010000287.1:0-3104 GCA_044353065.1 Flavobacteriales bacterium
AGTTGTTCCTCATCCAGAAAAGAAGAACCTGCGTTTAACTCAGCCGCATAATATTGATAAGTAAGATGCACCATGCCTGCGCCTGCTGTATCGACACGCCAATTGTCCTTACTCGTCTTGAAAAACTTCAACTCCCTTCCTTCGCTGTCAGTGACTTTCCATGCACGAATGTTCTTCGCAAAATTCCCCAACTCATATCTGCCCGGCCGCCACGAAGGCAACTGCAAGGAAATGGAACTTCTACCATGCGTGGGAAACTCCGCTTCAAAGCGGATGAAATGACGATGCGGATGAGCTGTTCTAACCGTGTACTTGATCATTTCCGTTTACGAATTGCAGGTTCAATAGGAACACCCGTTGCGGCATCAGGCAATGCAAAACCACACATCATGCTCACGGTGGGAGCAATATCCGTAATGCTAAAACGATTATACGTCTCGCCTCGCTCAACGCCACATCCAAAGAAAATCGCAGGCACATGCGAGTCATACGCGTAAGGCGAACCATGCGTTGTTCCGCTCATGCCGTACTCGATGTATCCGGGATCAAGGGTATAGATGACATCCCCCGAGCGCTGTGCGTCATACCCTTGCTGTATCATGTTCTTGACCATATCACCGCCTCTCACCTGATTCAAATCGGACGCGGTAAAAGCGCTCATCACTTCAGGAAATGAAAAACAAAGCTGCGCTACTTCATACTGAATTTCCTTTACACTCAATCGCTTCGCCTGAATCAATTTGTGATTGAGAAAGATATTCTGATTGCTTTCGTTCAACACCCAGTCGCCTTCGCCGAAGCGCTTAGCCAGCGTATCTTCCAGAAATAGCTCGAGTCTGTCGCTCTTCCAATAACCACCAATTGCCTTGCGCTTGGCCGTGTAGCTGGGCGTAGGAGCACCGCCGTGATCAGCAGAAAGGAAGACAGTGTAATTGCCCTTGCCAACTTGTTCGTCCAAGAAACACAAAAAAGTTCCAAGCTCTTCATCCAAGCGCAAATAACAATCCTGCGTTTCCATCGCATGAATTCCAAACTGGTGTCCGATATAATCGGTTGAGGAAAAACTCACGCATAGCATATCGGTATATGCATCGGTTCCCATTTTCTCCTGCGTAATCAGCTCACGCGCGAAGTCAATAGTCATCGAGTTACCAAAAGGTGTCGCCTTCAGCAATTCGTAATTTCCATTCGCCGACTTAAGAGCAGGAAGATCATAGGGGAAAGTGGGTTTCGTAGTTCCTTTGAAAGGGGTTTCATGCGCGTTATTGTCGGCTTGACTTTCATCGTAGCATGATTCCTCCCGCAACAAGTTCCAATTTTGAGATAAATAGGCGTCGGCCAATTTCCGTTTGTTGAACGCATTGACCCAGTCAGGCAATGCACTCATATACCAATTACTGGTTGCCCAAACTCCCTCTTCACCACCCACAAACCAATAAGCGGCATCGGCTGTGCGACCCGCAGGCAATATCGCGCCTCGATCTTTCATGGCTATACCAATCACTTTTCCTCTTCCATTCGTTTGCATTCGAATCATATCGCCCAGTGTAGATGCCGTGAGATAGTGTGGTGACATCTGCCCTGCCTTAGAACTCGTACCGACACCCTTGGCCGTTGAGTCGGAAGAACAGTAAATCATGGAGTTGTTCTCGCGATCGTACCAATCATTTTGAATGATACCATGATATGCAGGTGTTGTACCCGTGAAGATGGAAGCATGCCCGGGACCAGTGTAGGTAGGCATATAGTTGTAGTGGAGGTTATGACACAGGAATCCTGTATTGATCAAGCGACGAAATCCTGCATCACCGAAGTCGTTCCAATAGCGCAGCAAATAATCGTAGCGCATCTGATCGACGGTTATTCCAATGATTAAGCGAGGTGTTGCCTTCATGTTTTCAGACTTCTTCTGGGCATGAATCAGTGTGGGCTGAATTGCACACAAATACACCAACGCAAGTAGTGACAGAGAAAAATTGAACCTGGATTTCATTGGGCCTAAATTAAGATTGCACTTCCATTGAATTACGGCAGGACGCAACTTTCAAAAGCCATTTACTCACCTACGTTCGTTGAAACCACTGAACGATGAAATAAAACAAAAGGCAGCTAAGCAGAATACTCAGCATCATATATGACAAGGCAATGGCCGTATGACCTGTCTTTATCAATTGAACTGTTTCCATGCTGAAGGTGGAAAAAGTGCTTAGTCCACCACAAAAACCAATCGCAGCCAATTGCCACATTAGCTCATTTCCCTCTTTCACTTCAGCTGAAAAGAGACAGGCGATGATAACGGCAGCGAGAGTATTAGCCACAAGAGTTGGCCAGGGGAAGAGACTTGTAAACGAAGCCATCAGGGAGCCTAGCGCAAAACGCACAAGCGAACCCAAACCACCACCAACAAAAACAGCTACCCATTTCATTTTACTTCGTTCGGCTTTTCAAACTTTCGATACACCCAAAACATGAACAGCGCAGCACAACATCCATAAACAAATCCCGCCAGTATGTCGATGGGGTAATGTACCCCAAGATATATTCGACTATATCCGATAAGTAAAACCCAAGCCACCAATGCAAGGCGAATCCATCTTGCCAACGGTCTAACAAGCATACTAAAAAGAAGAGCGACACCTGCAAAGTTGCTGGCATGGTTGGAAAAAAAACCATATCGACCACCCTTGTAAAAATTACCCATTTCGTCTTGCACCATATGTACAAGACCCTCTAGTGTGGGATTATGAGTAGGTCGCAAACGCATCACGGTCTGCTTGATCATTTTCACAGCCACAAAATCTGTCAGAAATAATAGGCAAGCAATGCACACCAACCCTACAACTGCATTTGACTTCGACTTTCGTTTAAAAAGTAAGTAAATCATCCATGCAAAAACCGGAAACCATATCCACATCTTGCTCACATACCACATGGCAACATCGCAGAATGCACAATGATGGCCATTTAGCCAAAGAAACAAACTCTCGTCAAACTGTTTAATCGTATCAACCATCAGTAGAGGAACTAATTATAAATGGATTCAATTTCTGCTTTCCAATTCGCACAAATTTGTTTGCGCTTCAACTTAAGAGTAGGTGTGATTT
>JBILCQ010000288.1:0-3085 GCA_044353065.1 Flavobacteriales bacterium
CCGCAGCCAAGGTTTTTGGAGTGCCTATCGAAGATGTAAGCAAGGATATGCGCTCGAAAGCAAAGGCCGTGAACTTCGGGATTATCTATGGACAAGGCGCCTTCGGACTTGCTCAAAACCTCGGTATTCCACGCGGTGAAGCGAAAGCCATTATCGACGCCTACTTCACTCAATTTTCACAGTTAAAAAACTTTCAACACGAAACCATTGAGTTTGCGCGAAAGAGCGGTTACATCGAAACCATCTTGGGCCGTCGACGCTATTTGGCCGACATCAATTCAGCGAATGCAGTAGTGCGCGGATTTGCAGAACGCAATGCCATCAACGCGCCCATTCAAGGTTCCGCGGCCGACATCATCAAAGTCGCCATGGTCAATCTGGATAAGGAAATGAAAAAGCGCAATCTAAAATCGCGCATGCTGTTGCAAGTGCACGACGAATTGGTCTTCGACGCACATCGGTCGGAAGTGGAAGAATTAAAAGAGTTAGTTCGAGAGAAAATGAGCGGAGCTGTTGCGATGCGAGTGCCTTTGGTTGTCGACATGAATACAGGCGACAACTGGTTGGAAGCACATTGATTCGTCAAAAGGTTAACTTCTTTCGGAAAAATTCATGGAAACATTTTTTTCCTTCGTCGTATCATTTTTCATTGCTCAACATGTCGAAATTTGTGGCATGGATGCACCGAAAAAAATACCTACCTCTCTTTATGCTGAGATGACGCCCAACCCGGCGGCAATGAAGTTTGTGGCCGACCGCGCACTTACATCGGGAGGTCTGCAAGTCGAATACAGAAGTAAAACCGAAGCAAAAGGTTCTTCGGCCTTAGCAGAGGAACTCTTCAATTTCCCATTTGTTACGAGTGTTTTCATTAGCGGAAATTTCGTAACTGTGTTGAAGGATGATTCGCTCGGCTGGGAAATGATTGTGCAACAATTGCGCGAATACATTCGTGAGTGGCTCATGGAGCATGAAGTTGCCGTAAGCGCTGTTCCGGCAGAGCTAATCAATCGCACGCGCGAATCGGCCGTAAGCGATGCGTCAACTGCGAAAAGCACGGAACATATCGATTACAGCGGATTCGAGCCAACAGAGTTCGATGATGAAATACGTTTTTTATTGCATGAGTACGTTCGTCCGGCAGTAGAAAGCGATGGTGGTGCCATCGACTTCATGGCCTATCGCGACAAGAAAGTATACGTCCAACTCAAAGGTTCTTGCAGCGGCTGCCCGTCGTCGACAGCTACGCTCAAAGGTGGAATAGAAAACTTGCTCAAAGCGAAGATGCCCGACATTGTGGAAGAAGTTGTAGCTGAAGCTGTATAATGGCTGCACGTCGCCTTGTACTGATACACGGGTTTACCGAGCGTCCCTCCATGTGGGATGAGTTAATTGCGGGTTTGGATATTCCCGACCTGCTAATTTCAACGCCTTCCATTCCCGGACACGGCCAATACCCCGACATACCTGCAGAACACACTTCGAAGGCGTATTGTGACGCATTGCTAAAGCAACTGCCTCACGACGATTTACCCTGGATTGTGGTTGGTCATTCCATGGGCGGTTACCTTGCCGCTCAACTGGTTCAACATGTACCCGAACGCATTCGTGCGCTGGGTTTTTTTCATTCCAAAGCCGGTACTGATCATGCCGAAAAAAAAGAAGACAGGCGACGTGCAATAGCGATAGCACAAAGCGATAAAAACCTATATCTCGCGACTATGCTGCGCAACACACTGGCAGAGCGAAATGTAGAATTGATGCACGACCAATTGTCGTTGATGATTGATGCAGCCAAGAGTGATATATCCTATGAGTGCATTGTTGCATCGCACGAGGTGATGATTGAGCGCCCCGATGCCATCGAATATCTCCAATCGGCAAATTTTCCGATACACTATTTTTTAGGAACGGAAGACAAATCGATTCCGTACCAGCAACTCACTCATGAGTTGAACTCGTTAACTCGAGCGACTGTACAAATAGTAGAAAATGCCGGTCATATGGGGCAGATTGAATGTAAAGACCTCGCCACGCAATGGCTCAGAAAAATGTGTCTTTCTTAAGGTTTCTTGACAGCCGCGTATTGCTTGTAGTCTAACGCAACCTGAAGTGCCTTCTTAAAATCTGGATCTGTGTCAAGAGAAACCTGAACCATGGCGTCATCATCAAATAAACTTCTGGCAAATTGGCCTTTGATTCGCGACTTCAATTGAGAAGAAATTCTCTTTACGACTTGTTTGTTGATTTTGATTTCTTCTTTCTCGGCCATGTCAATTAAACCATTCAACATGGCATCAGTTACGTTGAACTTCGCAATGAACTCATTCGACGATTTATACTTGCGCATTTCCTTGCGATGCCCATCTAGGTAAGTAAAGCAGTAGTTGCGTATGATGCCGCTGTAGGCAATTTCCGAAAGCAAACCGGAGAAGTAAATACTATCGAGCGGAACAAACACGTCAGGCATTATTCCACCGCCACCATATACTAAACGTCCAGAAGGTGTTCTAAAGAGTAACGAATCGGGGAAGTGCACACTGTCGGCACTGGTGAGCTCTCCTTTTTCAAGCCGCTTCTGAAAATCATTTTCGTAGACGATGGAATCGCCATACGGCTTCTGAATGCAGCGTCCGGTCGGGGTATAGTAGCGAGCCACCGTGAGGCGAAGCGCGCTGTTGTCGGCCAACTCCATCTCGTGCTGCACTAGTCCCTTTCCAAACGATCGACGTCCAACGGTAACAGCCCGATCCCAGTCCTGCAAGGCGCCGGCAACTATTTCACTGGCGGAAGCAGAATTTTGATCAATCATTACGACTACGTTCAAATCGCGATACCGCCCTTTTTTACCCGAACGGATTTCATCTTCTCCTGTGTGAATGCCTCGAGTGCGCACAATGGTTTTTCCTTCGGTCAAAAACTCCTCTACGATTTCAGCCGCTTGATTGAGCAAACCACCGCCATTGCCACGTAAATCCAGAATGAGCGATGAGCAACCTTGTTCCTCCAACTTCTCGGTGGCCTGCAAAAACTCATCGTACGTTTTTTCGGCGAATCGTTCAATGCGGATGTAACCAACCGAGTC
>JBILCQ010000289.1:0-3081 GCA_044353065.1 Flavobacteriales bacterium
TGATGACTCACAAGCTGCAGCAGTCGGTAAAATTCTCGGTATAGATGCGATTATCTCGGGGAGCACCAATTGGAATGAGAACTATGAAAATAGCTCTACCCGACGTGTTCGTAAGGTGAGAGCCACTATTTCAATGAAGATCATTTCGGTTACTACAGGTCAGGTGTTGGCCATCTTTTCTAAGGATGCTACGCGTGAGTCTTCATCAACTTATGATGCGAAATCGGGCAATTGGACAACGATGACAGCGACCAATCTACTCGTTGACCAAGCGTTTGATGCATTGGTGAAAATGGCAGCGGACTACGTATGTCCGATATTCGAACAAGTGAAGCCCGACTACAGAAAAGTGAAGGTGAAGGAGTATTCTGCGCAGGGTAAGAAAGCGATGGAATTGCTGGAAGATCAGAAAGACTATGAAGGTGCATTCACCATTTACAAGGGAATTATAGAAGCGGATCCTTATTGCGCTGAAGCAGTTTGCAACATCGCTCACATTTATCTTACGTATGGTAACTTCGAAAAGGCGGTGGAATACTATAAAATGGCCGCTGAAATCGATCGCGAGGAGTATGGCAAAGAGCTCGAGTTCGGACAGAAGAAATTGGATGAAGTAGCAGCTTTGGCATCAATTGGAATTAACCTACCGGTCAATGAACTTGCAGGAAATGCGCATTCAGCATCTTCGAAGTCAGTGAAGACGCGCGGAGGAAAATCGGATCGTTATGAGGTGTTGGCAGGTCCTGAGAAGGGGGCTTCTGTGGTGAGCAAGGTTCCCGGTGATACCGAATTCGAAATTCTAGGTGATAGCGGTGCTTTCGTTAAAATCAAGTTGATGGGCGGCAAGGAGGGATATATTTTGAAGGATAATGTGAAGATGTAATTGAATCCGGCATAAACCGAATAAAGGTTGGAAGCAGTGGTTATTTAACCGATGCTTCCAACCTTTTTTCATTTGTGGTTGCGGCTTAAGATGGTGGCACAATTGAATTTAAACGATGGCCGCAAATGAAGACTGCGGCTTCAGTAGGCAGAGACAAACAGACAGGCAATTCGCCCTTGAATTAAACACAAGATTTCTTTTCCAATAGTATGCTCTATGTTTTGATGTCGAGTATCACATTAGGATATTCTTATTCAGAAAGGTTTAGAAATTCTACTCTTTGAGAAAAGAACCACTCCACATTTGGTTGTCACTTGTAATGATAATCAATTCTAGATGTTGAGATGAAATTGAATTCGGAAGCTTGTATTCAAAACTGCCTTCGGTTTCATTCCACGTGTCACAACTTCCTGAGTCGACTATTTTTCCATTGTTGTCAATCAAGTGAAAAAAAGCACGCTCGTTGCGATTCCACTCGAGCGGGAAGCGAATAACTTCGGTTGCGGGATTTGGGAAAATAGAAAGAGGTTTCCAATTCGAACGGTAGGGCAGCGATGCGGTGGAAGTGCTGTTGCGCGTTAGCCAGACCTTATAGATTACATTGTCTGCAGAAGTGGCCGACGATTGATTGGAATTGAACGGATTCAGTTGCGAAGAGCTAATTCCACCATAGATGTAACCCAGCATAATGGTATCAGTTTGAAATTCGCTCATCCAAATAATTCCCGCGTCGGATTGTGGCAAGGATTCGTTGCGAATAAACTCTGCGCCGGCGCCTTTCAAACCTGGCATTTCAACGGGAAAAACAGATTCGCTGTAATTGCCATCGTTATTGCGTGAAAACATGCTGATAGTTCGGGTGAATGGCACCTGATTATCTTGAACGAGTGAGCCATTTTGATAATAGTATCGGCTCATACCTCCGAAGAAAATGCTGTGTGTGCTTTCTCCATCAAACACACTGACACTTGGACAATGGTAATTGCTCAAGAATTGGCTGAATTCAGTGCGAGGTATGATTTCGCCAGAGGAAATTTCCACCGGATATAGATATGGCAAATCGACATCGGGTTGAAAAACCCCACTTGAAACGTAATAGGCGTCGTTGCCATTCGAGTTTATGTAAGGCACGAGGTTGTAATCGCGGCGATGGAGGTGAAATTCATCGGTTGTTATTTGATTTGACACAATTTGAAGGGAGCCATCGGAGTGTATTGGAATGAAAGAACGCACTGCATTTGTGTAGGTTTGAGTGTAAGTAGGCATTCCCATAGGGTTGTAATTGCCATCGAAACGATGACCTCCAACCAGTAGAAGTCGATTATTCAGTTCGGCCATTCTTCCGCCGGTTATTGCGAAAAATGGATCGTTGATTTGAATAAACTCATTCGTCTGAATGTTTCCTTGAATAACCTGTTCAATTACATTGGGAACGTTTAAGGCAAGCAAATACGGGAATGTGATGTGGTCTCCGGCAGTCGCGGAATATGCGTAACCACCGGCGATATAGAGCGTGTCGCCACTTTGATGAAAACAGGTGTTTGTTGCCTGCAGTTGTTCTTGAATATTTAATGGAAGTGCAGAAATTTCACTTGTCCACACTTGGCCCGCTTGTGGATCTATTACGAAGAGCTGATTATTGTTCATGCTTACAGGAAATGCATTGAATGGCTGACGAGCATGCAAGCCATCTCGACGGCCTCCTATCACCAGCCATTTTCCATCTGCTGTTCCAAATGAATAGGAATGAAGACCAACGACTCCCGGAATTTCCAGCGCTTCGAGAGAAACGGAATATCCACCCGGGATTTGCGAGGAAATAGTTTGATAGAAAAGAATTGAAACTATGAATAGTGAGGCAAACTTCATGGATGAAATCATTTTTGCGAATTAAGGATAAGGATGAACTATCCAAGGTGACTGAAGTTACAAATGATTATCGGGGAATAAATTCTCGGTTGGCTGGGTTATGTTCAAGTGAACTCAATATCCTTATTTTGACCTCTTGTATTCCCCAATAAAACCTTTAATCCTTCAAATTCATTCATCAACCGTAGTATTTTTCCAACGTATTTTGAAGCACTACACCCATGACCAATCAATCGGATAATAGCATACTGCGCTTTTTGGGCAAGATACTCTATGCTATACGGTGGTTTCTCATGGTTTTCGTTTTCGGACTCGTGTGTTATGTTTTG
>JBILCQ010000056.1:0-10648 GCA_044353065.1 Flavobacteriales bacterium
CCCGTTCGAAGCATTACGAAGAACTACCTTTGCCATCATGACAGCGCCCAACTCCTTTGAAAGCGTAGAGGAATTTTTGAACGGATCCCTTCTGCTTATCGATAAACCTCTCGGCTGGACCAGTTTCGACGCGTTAAATAGAATCAAAGGATTTGTCAAGCGCCATTTGGTTGTGCCGCCCAACGAGCATGGCCACCTCCAGCGTTTTAAAATTGGACATGCCGGCACTCTCGATCCACTAGCGACTGGCTTGTTGGTGGTTTGTACCGGTCGAATGACAAAAAGTATAGACACTTTGCAGGCGGGAGTAAAAGAATACACCGGCACGATTCGATTTGGACAAACTACTCCAAGCTTCGATTTAGAAACCCAACCCGAAGGTAACTATCCAACCGCACACCTCACTCTGGAAGCCATTCGCAATGCTGCGAAGGAATTAACCGGAGAACAATTGCAAACTCCTCCTAGCTTCAGTGCCAAACAAGTGAATGGTCAGCGTGCTTACAAGGCAGCGCGGAGAGGCGAGCATGTAGAGATTCGTGCAGTAACCATTCAGGTTGACGCCTTTGAAATTCTATCCTGGCAGGAAGAAGAGGCCCGGTTCCGAATCACCTGCAGCAAGGGAACCTACATACGCTCGCTGGCGAACGATTTAGGGCGCCTGGCAGGCAGTGGCGCATACCTTAGCAGTCTCAGGCGAACGCAGAGTCTACCTTTCGACGTAAAGGATGCTTGGCCGCTAGAAACCCTCCTTGAAAAGCTCCAATCGATGGGTAATTAACAATTTTACAACTGGCAATCAATCGATTACAAACTTTCCCTTTACAAGGGCTTTTTGAAATAGTACATTAGCCAACCACTTTTAAATCTTAGAACATTGATTTCCATGATGAAATTGGGGCAGTTTCGTTACAAACTGCCCGAGGAGCTGATAGCTCAGCATCCAGCCAAGCACCGCGATGAAAGCCGACTGATGGTTGTTCACAAGCGCACCGGCAAAATCGAACACAAGATGTTCAAAGACGTTCTCGATTATTTCGAGGAAGGTGATGTAATGGTCAACAACAACACACGTGTCTTTCCTGCCCGCATGCAAGGCAACAAGGAAAAAACAGGAAGCATGATTGAGGTGTTTATGCTCCGTGAATTGAATGCTCAAAGTTTATTATGGGACACGGTAGTTGATCCTGCCAGAAAAATACGTATCGGTAATAAACTCTACTTTGGAGAAAACGACGAGCTCGTAGCTGAAGTAATCGATAACACAACATCGCGCGGGCGCACCCTGCGTTTCCTATTCGATGGAACGCATGAAGAGTTTAAAGCTCTTGTTTACAAATTAGGTGAAACACCAATTCCCAAATACATCAATCGTCCGGTTCAACCCGAAGACGAAGAATGGTTTCAGACCATTTTCGCCAAGCACGAGGGCGCTGTTGCTGCGCCAACAGCCGGTTTACACTTCTCTCGTGAGTTGCTGAAAAGAGCAGAGATTAAAGGTGTTCAAATGCCGGAAATCACGATGCACATTGGCCTTGGAACGTTTCGTCAAGTGGAAGTGGAAGACCTCACCAAACACAAAATGGAAAGTGAGCAATGCATCATTCCGGATGAAACCGCCAAGGTTGTAAACCAAGCGCTTCAAACCGGCCATCGTGTTTGTGCAGTTGGCAACACCGTGCTTAGAGCTTTCGAAAGCAGTGTGAGCACCGATCGTTTGCTCAAGCCCTATGACGGATGGATTAGCAAGTTTATTTATCCTCCCTACGAATTCAATATCGCTGATAGCTTGATAACCAACTTCCACCAACCGGAAAGTGCGTTGCTTATGTGTGTGACAGCTTACGGCGGGTATGATTTGATTATGGAGGCGTACAACGAGGCAGTGAAACAGAAGTATCGTTTCTGGGCCTATGGCGATGCCATGCTCATTCTTACCTAATACGAGCGATATTCGTCTCCAAGATGAGGGGCGTTTGTTACATACTGGTTTTGCTGTGCATCCTGCAAGTGTCTAAAAGAACGCACGCACAAATACCGATTGATGGAATCGTCGGGAGTCTAGTGTTCGAGCAAAGTGAAGATGGGTTCATAAAACTTCGCCAACATTCTCAGATTCACGAAAACCCGCGACTCGTAGCTATTGCTCTCGATTTAACCCTAGGACTTTTTGGAATGCATCGATTGTACTTGGGTACCGATGTCAGAGTTCCGGTTGCTTATACACTCACATTTGGCGGAGGAGGTGTACTATGGTTGGTCGATTTGGCGCTATTAATTGGATCAGACGATATTGAATCGTACAAAAACAATCCTCATTTTTTCATGTGGATACCGAATGCAGCGAAGCGCTGATATTATCATCCGACACGCTTAATGCTGCAACCAACCGGCTTCGTTTCTTCAGGCTTTATCTTTTTACCTGCCGCCAAATTCTTGATGGCATCTTTCAGGTATGGCTCCTTCACTTTCTTGCTGTCATCCACATTATCATCAATAGCACCCTTGTAAACCAATTTTAAACTGCTGTCAAAAAGATAGACATGCGGTGTGGTACGGGCAAAAAAGGCATTCGCCACCTCTGATTTCTGATCCAGCAAATAATGGCATTTTTCGAAACCATGTTCCTTGGCGCGCGTTTTCATGCTGTTCATGTCATCACCCTTGTCGCGCTTGGCTTCATTGCTATTGATAAGCGCCATTCCAACACCATTGGCCGAAGCCAGGTTTCTCAATTCTTCATATCGGCCTTCCCAACCTTCGCTTCCTTCGCTCCCCACAACAAATGGACAACCGTTGCACGAAAAGATGACCAACAAACCCTTTTCTCCCTTTAAATCTTTCAGAGAATATTGCTTCCCGGAAATGTCAGACATTTTCACATCTGCAGCGGGTGCATTTGCACCAATTGATAGCGTTTCAGCTGATTGAGCATTTAAAACTGATGATAGCGAAAGGGCAATAAAAAGAGAGAGTATACGCATGGTCATTATTTTTTTATCAAACAAACCTAAGCCGGAAAAGTTTAATCGAAAAGCAAAAAGACCATGATTGTATATGACCTTTCTGCATGCGAGAAGTTGAACTCTATACTGTCATCGGCGCGATTTTCCGGCGGTATTGCCGCCCTTAAAAGACAGCTCTTATCTGAATGCTTCCCGCATGAATCGCCTTTACATCTTGAGGCCTTCTGCCGTTGTATTGAATATTGAGCTGAATGTGCTCCGATACATTGCGCTGCCAGGAAATGAGCCATGTATAGTTATATCCGGGAAGCAATCCCTCCAGCATTTCGAATCCCAGTGAGCTTGCGGCAACACCGAAAAAATCGATTTCATAGAAGTTTAACTCGGAACGCACGCTACCTTTTTCAGCAACATTCCACGTGCATTCAGCACCTAACTTTCGAATAATCGCCTGCTCTATACCCTGCACGTTTCGCTTGTCGGAATACTGCGCCAACGCGCTTACCTTCAAAAATGGAGACGGCTGAAATGTAAACTTTGGCTGAACTTGACTATATCGAATCAAGAAATTCCTGCCATTCAAAAAATCAGATTTCGCAGCCCGGTCTCCCCATTTCAGCTCTTGAAAAAAAGTAAGTGCCTTCCAGAAATTCCAACGCACCGCAATTTGATTTAACTCCTCGTTTCTACTTTCAAAACCATTGCTCAGCAAATTTCGATTCTCCAGGAGTTGATGTGTGTAATCCATACCGAACACAGGGTTTGCCTTGTTGAAATAAAGGATGTTTCTCACAACTCCTTGTGATGCAAGCAGCACCGAATCGGGCAAGTCGGATATCAATGGATTGAATCGCTCCGGGCCATCTTCCTGAGAAGTCTTCCGTTCAATACGAAATGTAGTAGCCGAACTCAATTTGGCTAGGAATCGCCCGATGGGCTTTGCGGCCTTCAGCAGTCGCGCCGGCTGAAAGTTGACCGACTCACTGAATTGATTCGAGTAGGTTTTCACATAATCATTCGACTGCACAAAACTCCGGATGTAGTTGGCTTCATAGGAAAATGCAGCAACTTCAAATTCGTTGAGGTCCTTCACATTATCACCATCGTAATCATTCCACACATACACCCCTTGTCCGGCGGGAACTTCAAGGTAAATAAACTCCCTTCGTTGTTCCAATCCCGAACCAATTTCATAGAAGGTCGTATTTTGGATAGCGTTCTTCCAAAGCTTCGTACTAAACTCTCCTCGCGCCAAAAGTGTGTTTTCCGGTTCCAGCGTAAACAACTCAGGGTTGATTAGCCGAAGTCGACGATTGCTAAATTGTAGAGAAATTCGACCATCATTCTTCCATCGCTGTATCCACTGCATTCCATAATGATCCGCCCTTGCGGCCGGACTCAGCAACTCGTTCGATGGTTTGCGTTCCATTCTGTCGCGGTAGAAAACCCGGACACTTTTCTTCGTTGTATCGGCATTTCCAACAGAAGCTTCCCAATCCAAAAACTCGTAAGATGAATTTTGAATCGTATCGGCAGCATAGAAGAGATTTCGTTCATACTCATCGATAAGTGTGAAGCGAACCTTACCAACGTCTTGGGCGGTTCTTCCCTTGTGGCGGGCAAAGAATGAATTGACAAGTCCCGTCGATAACAGCAACGAACCTTCTGACTGCGAAAGAAACTTCTTCTTGGTCAACACATCTGTGCTCGCTTTGACTTTGTAACCATCAAAAAAATCAGGCATGTGAAACACATCGGCTACCAGCCCAATCTTTCCCCATTTTTTATTTCTATGAACCATTTGAAGAGAACCCAAATGGTTTTGGCTGCGAATCGATGCTAAATTCTGGATGTTCCAATTGCGAGAAAACTCGACTTCGCGAAATCGTTCTATTGGATTAAAATGCTGATGCGTGAACTCATAGTTCAAGGTTGCAGATGTAAGCTTCTGCTTTATAGTATCAGTATTCCATGAATCAATCTCTCCGGTTGTTGTAAGTTCGTTGAGTTGAAGCTTCGTTCGAAAAGCACCGCCTACATCGTCTGCGGCGTCCAACTTCGAAAAAGTATTCAAATCCTTCTGAGATAGGGCGCCTTCGCAACTCCAGACCGCGGTTGATTCCTTTCCAAGAGGAAGAGTAAATCCGGCTGAAACGAAGTTGTTCTTTTTAGGTGCCGCCAATAAAATCAAAGGAGCATACGCACCTTGCTTCACCCATTGCGAACCGTTAAAAATAGGCGCTACCCAGCGGTATGTGCGACCATTGGCTGAAAAACCGTTTTCCACATAATCGCCATTACCCAGTCCGGCATAGGTAAAACTCACCCTGTAAAATGCACGTGCAGAATCTTCCGAATAGACGAATACACTATCAAAACCTAACGAGTCGATAAGCGCATACCTTACCTCCGTATTGGAATATCCCAGACTATCGATGCCCGATCGCACTGTTGACAGAAAATCATCACCACCTGCCGCTAAAATGGCCTTATCCTCGGTCGATAGATCCTGCTGCAGTGGCTGATTTCGGGCGTCCGTCTCGGAATACAAATTCAGGAAAAAAGTACTCTTTGACTTTTTCAATACAAGTGAAGTATGTAACAATGGCCTGGCATAGCGCCGCTCCGAATACTGAAATTCTACCGTAATACGTCGATCTTTTGTGATAAGGTTTTTGGGGGTGAATGAAATCTCGGCTGAGTTGTAATCAATCACATAATCTTTGTCCATGCCCCTCTCGAGCAATCGACCATCGATATACACCAATTCGGTACCCGAGAGCACGATAATGAAAAGCTCGTTGTCGGCGCCTCTCAAACGATAGGGCCCCTGATTACCTTCAATACCTTGAATGACATTGCGTGCAAACCTTCCTTTCGAAACGGAAGCAGAAGCTTCCATAGAGAGTGTTTTTCCGTTACCAAGTTTCACATCACTCAAGGCGTATAGTCCCTGCGCTCTTTTGAAGTAGTTCAAAAAATATCCTGTTGGTCTTCGTAGCTGAAAATCCCCGGCAATGAGTTTGGTTTTTTCATCTGACAACTGAATAAACACCTGGTCGAAATCCTGCAATTGCTGCGTATTTCCGGAAGGTTGAATGGGGATATTATCGTCGGTTATGGAAGCAAGCAGCGTGATTCTGTCTGAGATTTTACCACTCAATTGCAAATTGAGCGTTGAATTCACGGAGAGGTTTTGATTGTTCCCGAAAAGAATACCGCGCGAAATAGATCCGTTCTTTTGAATACCCTTATCCTGAAAGAACGAGAGCTCCGAATCGCTACCCAAGACAAATGGTTTGAAATTACTGGTAGTTTCGGTTGTAACCAGTGCAAGTTCCTTTTTTCGAAACACGAAACCGGCCTTCCATGGAACAGTGCTGTATGCAACACGTATGGAGTCTCCCTTCGGCAACGTGCGGAGAAAAAGTGCGGAGCGCATAGCGTCGAAGAAATAGCTATCGGCCTGAAGGGTATCTCGCTTATGAATAACAACCAAGGAAAGAGGCCACACAGCTAAGCTATCCAACATAATTGTATCCCCTGTGTTTTCAATTGTCCTGGAATGCAGGGCAGACCACTGCGCGTGGGCGTCGGGAGCAATTGCACACAGACACCACAAACACAGAACTTGTAATAATCGCGGTATACCTTGGAATGGAATCAAGTTAAGGGCAAAAATCGATAAGAAGCATAGCTAATCGGGCACCCAAAACGAATCAGATTCAAATAAATTATTTGACTTGAAATTTGAGTTGCCGGAGGTCATTTGCATCGAGCTCCGATAGTTTAGTTTTACAACATGATTTTCAAGATAGTTCGCGAGAGTTTTCTATTTGCGCTGCATGCTCTGAATACAAACAGACTTCGCACGGTGCTTTCGTTGCTCGGTGTGACAATCGGTATCTTTTCAATCATATTTGTTCTGAGCGTTGTAGATAGCATGGAAGCCGAAATGAAATCAAGCTTCGACACGATTGGCTCGGATGTCTTATTCATTCAAAAGTGGCCATTCGGACCGGAAGACGGCGCTAAAGATTACGAGTGGTGGAAGTACATGCGTCGACGTCCGCCGGCTCTGCGCGATATGGATATGCTGAGTGACCGATTAGGATCTGCAGAGGCGTTGGCATTTGAGGCCGGTTCAACGGGAGTGGCTACTTATGAAAGCAACAGTTTAGCCGATGCAGGCATCGTAGCAGTGACCTATGACTATAAAGAAACCATTGCACTCAACATAGAGCAGGGACGCTACTTCACGGAAGTGGAATGCGAGGCAGGAAAGAACTTCGCGATTATCGGTAATACCGTTCGTCAACAACTTTTTGGAATGGACTCTCCCCTCGGCAAGGAGATTAAAATTAGCGGACTAAAAGTGACCGTGATCGGTGAGTTTGCCAAAGAAGGAACCTCGCTGTTCGGCGATGGCATGGATAGGGCGGTAATGATGCCGTTTCAATTTGCCACACGTTTGATACCCGGCAATTCGGAAGACACGAAGATTCTGATTAAAGCCAAAGCCGGCATTACCAATCAGCAGCTGCGCGATGAAGTTACCGGTGCATTTCGCGAGGTGCGCCGCATTAAACCGAAAGATGACAAAGACTTTTCAATTATCGAATCGTCGATGATTAACGAAATTGTCGATAGCATCATTAGCGTATTCAACATTGTGGGTATGGTGATCGGAATCTTCGCTATTCTGGTGGGTGCGTTCAGCATAGCGAACATCATGTTTGTTTCTGTTGCAGAGCGCACGCCACTCATAGGAATTCAAAAGTCGCTTGGTGCGAAGAACTATTTCATTTTGATTCAATATCTGTTTGAGTCTATCGCACTTTGCATTATCGGGGGAGCGGTGGGACTATTGCTGGTTTGGGCTACAATCGCCGGGTTGGGCAGTCTCATTGACTTCACCTTCATTTTGCCTATCGAGCGAGTTGTGGCAGGCATCACCATTTCGGTTGCTGTCGGAGTAATTGCCGGTATCATTCCGGCCATAAAAGCAGCTCGACTCAACCCGGTCGATGCCATGAGATCCGTGTAGCTATCTGCGCCACAACAGTGAGCTGTCGCCGTAGCTCAAAAAGCGGTAGTCATTGCTCATAGCATGATCATATACCTTGCGCCAGTCTTCACCAATGAAAGCGGACACCAGCACAAGCAAGGTGCTCTTTGGTTGATGAAAGTTGGTGATAAGCGCATCGGCCAGTCGAATTTGAAAAGTCGGTGCGATTAATAAAGCCGACGAAGCATGCAAAAAATCGAGATTTCGTTGGTCTAAATACAAAAGCAATGCATCGAGTGACTCGGTGAGTGTTGGTAAGGACGCATGCTCGTCATACATTTCCCATTGGGTGAGCGACAGCATTTCGTTCGATGTATTTCCCCGAATCAATTGAACGCCGATGCCATAAAGAGACTCAATCGTTCTCAAGCTGGTTGTTCCCGCTACAATGAGTCGATTGTAATCATGATTTCTCAATTTCAGCAGTGTTTGTTTCGAAACCGAAAACCACTCACTATGCATTTCATGACCGCTCAATGTTTCAGAGCTCACCGGTTTGAACGTGCCCGCGCCTACATGCAACGTGAGTTCTTCCAATTGAACTCCACGCTGTTGCAAGGCATCGAACACATCATTAGTAAAATGCAGCGACGCTGTTGGCGCAGCCACTGAACCTTTGTACTTCGAGAATACCGTTTGGTAGCGTTCCAAATCGGAAAGTTCCGCATCCCGATGGAAGTAAGGAGGTAAAGGAATTTTTCCCGCTTTATCCAGGAACTGTGAGAATACCAGCGTCGAATCATCCCAGGTAAATTCAATGATGAATGCATCGCTGAGGCGCTCCACACATGCTGCATAGCATTGCACCATGCGGTTGTTGTGTTCTATTTCAACACCAATGAGCAACCCTTCATTCCATTTTTTGGCTCCACCCACAAGACACTTCCAGCGAATACCGGAGCCGGAAGCCATTGCATCCTGATGCGCCATGTTGATGGGATCGAGGCAAAACACTTCAATGGCTCCGCCCGTCGGTTTGTGAAGAATAAGACGAGCAGGAATTACTCGCGTGTTATTGATGACGACTAAGTCATCCGGTTGCAAATGTTCGGGCAATTGGTAAAACAGTGCATCACTGATTCCTCCGTTTTCATAAACAAGCATGCTTGACCGATCACGAATTTCCAATGGGAACTTCGCAATGCGGTCATCAGGCAAGTGATAATTGTAAGAGTCGATTGAAAGATTACTCGGATGCATATCGGCAAAGAAAAAAACGAATGGTCTATAAAAAAACTATGGCCGAACGTTTTCGGCCATAATTCTAAACCTTAACTAAAACTAACTATACTAATTGAAGCATTCGACGTGCTTCAGCCGTGTGTTACTTACTTTTTGTGTGCAAGCTTTCATTCGCTTGCCGCTTTTATATCCTGTCACCAACGAAATGAACAACTGCAGTAGCTCTTATCTGCTCACTGCTGTGGACTCTTCAATGACCACAACTTGTTCGTTCGTTAGCGTATACTTCAACCCCATAGGCAAGCAAACGAGCTGCAATGCCTCTTCCAAATTCTTATTATTAAAACGGCCGGTATACTTGCGGCCCTCGATGGCGGGTAGTTTCAACTGTACATTAAACTGACGACTCAACTCGCTCATTACATCTGTCAAATCCGCTTCTTCGTAAATAAATTCTCCATTTCTCCAATCTGCTTCAGATAGGTTGAACTCACCCACAAGCAATCGGTCACTATCCAACACCGCAGAAAATCCGGGGACGATTTCGACTGTTTGCTTGCCTGCTGTGACCCGCACACGGCCAGTTCTGCATGACACTCGGAACTCTGTGTCGCGAGAAAAAACATCGAATGATGTTCCGAGAACTTCCACAACACCTGATGGCGTTACCACTTGGAATTTACTTCCTTTGACAACCTCAAAAAACGCCTGGCCTTTTAATTCAAGCGTGCGTTCGCTCGACCAATCTTCCGAAAACATGATTTCGGATCCTGCATTCAAATGCGCAATTGATGCATCGGGCAGTGAAACTACCTGATGGTTTCCCTCACTGCAGACAACTGTTTTGAGCGATTCGTTTGGCCATAACATGATGAGCCCAATGATTATGGCCGCCGCTGCCGCTACCGAAACCATCGGCTTCCAGCTAAAAGAAATCACCTTCGTTTCCGACTTTCGACTATTTAGCTTAGCTTGAAGTTCAGCCCAGGCCTGGTCTGTCGACTTTCCTTCGGGCGCTTTCCACTGCTTCAATATGTCGTTATACTTACTCATGTATAGGCTTCTGCCACGTGTCTTACAAATCACTTCCCTTATTCCCTACCGCTTATTTGAAAATTATTCTACTTCCAGAATAACGCTATGCGATGAAATCGTTGAAATCAGGCCGTTTCCTCCTTCAACATTGTCAGGTCCATTTTTTACAAGGCCGCGAATATCGCTTGGATCAAAGAAAAAAATATCGACCATGGCTTCATTTAACACAGTAATCATAAGTTCATGAGTACCGAAATAAGAAAAGTCATCCATCGAAAGTTCGATGTTTGGGCTCACCTGCGGACTACTGTGATTCGCGCTAAAATCGACGGGCGTTCCGGACAACATAACGGGTTGTTCTTCGAGGCAATTAAGTCGGAATGCGAACTCATATCCA